>JASFLR010000133.1:0-7409 GCA_050117995.1 Anaerolineae bacterium | reverse complement strand
GCCTATCGAGACCCGCTTGCGCTGTCCCCCGCTGAGACTTCCCACGCGCACATCCTTGCGCTCCGCGAGGCCCAGGACCTCCAGCTCCTGGGTGACGGCTTCTTTGCGCTCGGCAGCAGTCATGTCGGCGGGCAGGCGCAGGCGGGCTACATAGTACAGGGCCCTCTCCGCAGACAATTCCCTGTGGATAATGTCGTCCTGGGGGACAAAGCCCAAGTCTGTGCGAAAGGCATCGAAGGAGCGATAGAGATCGGTCCCATTCACCAGCACGGTGCCATCACTGGCGGGCCAGAAACCAGCCAGTGCGTTCATCAGGGTGGATTTGCCCGCACCGCTCACGCCAACCAGGGCCACGAACTCGCGCGGAAGGATGGACAGCGAGATGTCCTGGAGCAGGTTAATCCCCTTGCCCACGAATTGGTTCAGGTGTAGCGCGTCCAGCCGCAGGTCGCGCGATTCATCCACCAGTTGCACCGATTCCGGCGCAAAGATGAGCCTGATAGGGCCGATTTTGATCGTGCTCCCAGGGTACAGGGTATACAGTGTGCCAGGCTCGAGAAACTCGTCGTTCAGTAACGTGCCATTGCTAGATCTCAGATCCTCGATGACATATTCCTCGCTATCTCCAACCCGCCTGATTCGCGCATGATGGCGGGATATGGTCGGATAGCTGAGCTGCAAATCATTCTCTGGACTCCGCCCGATCGTCAGCTCTGTCTGACCACTTAGGTTGATCTTGTGCAAACCACTGCGGGGTGTCTCCATCCCGACCATAGTGGCATTCAGGGGCGCTGCCTCGGCCTCAGCAGGTCTAGCCCAGGCAGGCATCTCAGACACCGGTAGCTGCGCGCTTTCGGCTGGTTGGAGGAGCGGCATAGCTGGGGCGGGCGGCGCGGCATCCGCGGGAGCAGGAGTCTCGGCTGCCCGTGGGCTCTCCTCTACCGCCTCGGGCGCCAGGGGCGCGATCTGGTAGGTCATCGACACGTCCGTGCCGATCCAGATCACGTCACCATCCGCCAGGCGCATCTCCGCGATTTGCACATCGCGGCAAGTCAGGCCGTTGGAACTGCCCAAGTCCACGATCTGGTAGCCGCCGGCAACTCCCTCCACACTGGCGTGATGCCTGGAAACGACGGGAGCGTCAATTGTGATATCATTGGCCGGGTCGCGGCCGATAGAGACCTGCGCTTCGCGAAGCACGTGACGCTCCTCGCCGTCTGGCGTGCGGATCGAAAGGGTGATTCCCGCCGGTTCGGCGCGCACAAACAGGGCCGGCCTGTCTCCGGGCAGAGGCTGGGACGACACATCCCACCGTGAGACCTGTTCCTCTACGGGCTCGCGCAGTGCCATCTCAAAGTCTGCAATCATGATGCGATCCGCAGGTGTTAGGCCGGTTGGGACATTGGCCTCAAGTCGCGCGCCATTGACAAAGGTGCCGTTCGCGCTGCCCAGGTCGGTGAGCTGAGGATGTCCCTGAGCCCACTGGAGGCGGGCGTGATGGCGCGAGACAGACGCACTCTCGAGGACAATGCTATTGTCGGCTGCGCGCCCCAGCGAGACTGGCTGGCCATTCAACAGATATTCCCGCACCAATCCCGGACTGTGTACCTCCAAGAGATATGCCTGATCCATGTCTATTTTCTCCCTTGCCACGTAGTCGACCGGGTAAGCTCTACCTTCAGACGCATCCTCACGCTATCGTCGACGTAGAGCGAGCCGTGTTCCTGAAACACGGGATGTATCTCGGAATCCTTCAAGACTGCGCTTCCAGAGGGAACAGACTGGTCGCCAGCCGAGTCCTCCACAAAATCGACGCTGTCCCATGGGCCATCTGCCTGGCGGTGGAATGTGACGCGCAGCTTGGTCTTGAGGCCATACCCAAAGACCGACACGGTGGGAACGCTGGACGTGGTACCGAGCTCGCGGCGGAAACCCCGGGCCGTGCTCAGAAGGGGTCGCTGGTTCTCTAGCAGCCACCAGTCTTCTTCCAGAAGGTCGATATAGTTGCCATTCTGGTCAACGGCACAGGGGTAGGTAGGCAGAATTTGGTACGCGCTTGGAAAGGTCGAGAGCACATCGCGCATACGCTCCGCGCCTATGCCAAAGGGCAGCATGCCGGGCCCAGAGAGGATGGCAGAGAGTCCTCCCGGCGTCCCATAGTGCGGTCCCCCCATGAGGATGATGCGTTCAACCAGACGCTTGCCCCCCAGCTTTTCCACGTAATAGCGGGTTACCAGCGTGCCCAGGCTGTGGGCAATAATTGTAATTGGTGCCTGAACCTGCCAGCGGTCGACTGCCTCAGCCAGGCGCTGGGCAGCCAGACGGACATCATGCCGCCAATCGTAGCCGAACTCGAGCAGATCTTTGCCCCGAGTGTATCCCAGTCCTGACACCAAGTAGTCGCCCAATCCACTGTACTGCCGCAGCTGGATCAGGTTGGGCACGATGACCACTTCGTTGACAATCCCCCGAGCTTCGATTCGCGGATCGCCCGGGAGGGAGAGGGCCTCAACGTTGGATAGGAGCAGCCTGGGATTGGGCCAAAGGCGCTCACTGCCAAGCCACAGCTCAGATCCCATCATCCCAGGCACAAAGACCACCGGCCTGCGCGCTGGCTTGCCATCGATGCGCGGGGCCGCGATGAGCGTCAAGTCATCCGGAGTGAAGCCGCCCTTGAAAACTAGCTTGGCCCGGCCCACACTCAGCACATCACCATCACTGAGCTGGTGCTCTTCTATCCGCCGTTTGTCCAGCCAGACGCCATTTCGGCTGCCAACATCGCGAATCACAAATCGGTCGCCACGACGCTCGATCAGCGCATGGTGCTGTGACACCGATTCGTCGGCAATCTGCACATCATTGCGCCTGCCACGCCCGATGGTCACCGCATCACCGGTCAACTGCACCTCCCAGGTCTTGTCAGGAAGGTGCAGGACCAGATGGGGGATGGAGGTGTCCCGAAGAATTGTCGTGGACACGAACTCTAGATCTGTATCCTGCTCGACAACCTGGGCCATGTCGACCCACGCTGTATGGTATGTAGTTGTCTCGCCAGGCAAATCAGCATCTTCTGCGGGCGCCAGGGATTCGGCACTGGGAGTCCCAGGCTCGACTGGCTGGACCGGTCTCCCGGAGACAAGAACGGTCGGATCTGGGACGTCGGGTTCGGGGGGCTTGGCTCTCTGCCCGGACACTGGGAGCGTCTCATCCACCACCCCCGGCTCGTCCGGCTTGGCCCCGCGCTTGGGGACAAGCAGCGTGGCATCAGGCGTCTCAGGTTTGACCTGATCAACCACCTGCTTGGAGACGAGCAGGGTCGCATCGGCCGGTTCAGCGGGCTCAGGTTCAGCCGGCTCAGGTTCGCCGCCCTCGGCCTGCACCACCGGCTGCGCCGCGGCCTCTTGAGCTCCGTCAACGGTCGTCTCAACGACCTCAGCCTCCTGCGGTTCCTGCTCGGACTGACCGTCCTCCGTTCCCGCTCGCCAGGTGAGGTGCGTGTTGCCGATGGCGATGGTGTCGCCAGCCTGGATAAGCACTGGCTGATATGGGGCAATCGGAGCGCCGTTCACCAGGACCTCCGAGCTGCCCAAATCGATGAGATAGGGCACACCCTGTATCCACCCAAGACGAACCGGAAATCTATCCGCCCCGGTGGCGCCAGCAGGCGCCCCACTCCCGGGCTCGCGCACCTGCTTCGGATCCTCAACTTGAATCTCGAAAAAGCCGATTGGCTCCATCCTGGCAACCTCCTGATCCTAGAGCACCTGCAAACCGAAAAGCACAGCCTGGCAGGGCCACCCACGGTGTATCTCCGATTCCGATGCGCAGATGGCCTCTCATTTTACGATTATCGCAAAGGACGGCAGCCAGTGAAGCTGAGTCCTGGCTGTCGCTACATGGTATTGCGGATCAGTTGCGGACGGACCTCGGTGTCGGCGTGGTGAGCCACGATCCAGTCCCGGTCAAGCATCGCGCCAGCAACCACTGTGCGCCGGGTGGTAGGCCAGAACGGGGCAACTCCAGGAGGGGTAGTCCCTGGCGCCGCCCCTGACCAGAACAAGCTTGTGAAGCTGCCCCTGCCTGCTCAATCCAGGTAATTCTCTGGCTAGTCGCCACTTGGTTGTGCCTGTTCTCAGTTCTTACGAGATGCCGCAAACGCCTTGTGCCTGCGGCTCTCTGTGCCAGTCGTAAGTGGATACCATAGTACCACAGATGAAGCGGACTGTCAATGACCGCCGAATTTCCATGAGCGCATACCACGGGTGTGGTCCTGACTAAGACAGTGTAGAGGGGTCTCCTGCTTGAAGTAGCGTGAAGCCAACCATAGGACGGATCCATAGCAGCACTCACACCGATTGCACCGGCGTGGCTTGTGCCCCTGGGTGGGCAAGACTACCACCGGATATCCAGCAAGGGGACGCCGCAGCGACTAGCGCCCCGCCAACCAAAGCCAACTGTTGTCCAACCATGCCCGTCGCTGGCACGCTCGCTTGCTGTGATATAATCGATGTTGGGGAGGTACGAATCTATTATGGATGAAAACACTATGACGAAACATGATCACCAAGAAGAGGACGAGGACAAAGGGCACTCGCGGCACGAGGAGCACGCCAGTCACGGCGCGAGTTCCGCTAGTCGCGATATGGGGCATCAGGCGGACGATAGAGGGGCCGCAGAACATGAAGCGGGCCACGATGCCCACAACGGGGAGCACGGCGGCCATGACGGAGATTACAAAGACCATACGGACCATTCCGGCCACGAGCAGATGTTCCGCCGGCGCTTTTGGATCTCTCTGGCCCTGTCGATCCCAGTGTTGGTCTTCAGCCCAACACTCCAGGACTGGCTAGGATACACCATTCCCGATTTCCCGGGCAGTGAGTGGATCACGCCGGTCCTTGCCTTGATCGTCTTTGGCTATGGCGGGATCCCTTTCCTGCAGATGGCATTGCCAGAGGTGCGCAACCGCAAACCGGGGATGATGACCCTCATATCGTTAGCGATCTCGGTGGCCCTTGTCTACAGTCTGGCTTCGCTATTTCTACCAGGTCAGACCGGCTTCTTCTGGGAGTTGGTAACGTTGATCGTCATCATGCTGCTGGGCCATTGGATCGAGATGCGCAGTGTGCGCCAGGCCTCAGGAGCTTTGAACGAGTTGGCCAAGCTCATGCCCGACACCGCCGAGCGGGTATTGCCCGATGGTGATACGGAAGAAGTGCCCGTCACCAAATTGGAAAGGGACGATCTGGTTCTGGTGCGGCCCGGCGGCAGCGTCCCGGCTGATGGCGAGGTGGAGGAGGGCGAGTCCGAGGTCAACGAGGCGATGATCACCGGCGAATCAAAGCCGGTGCTCAAGGAGCCTGGCGACCAGGTCATCGGCGGCACGATCAACGGCGACGGCAGTCTGCGCGTGCGGGTGACGGCAACCGGCGACGAGACAGCCCTGGCCGGCATCATGCGTTTGGTGGATGAAGCCCAACAGAGCAAATCCGATACGCAGATTCTGGCCGACAAGGCCGCTGGCTGGCTCTTTTACGTCGCCCTGGCAGTTGCGGTGCTAGCTTTAGTGGCCTGGGTTGTAGCCGTGGGCTTTGACGTGGACGTCATTGCCCGGGTGGCGACAGTACTGGTCATTGCCTGTCCCCATGCGCTTGGGCTAGCGGTGCCGCTGGTGGTGGCCATCACCACTTCCATGGCAGCCAGCAACGGCGTACTAGTCCGCGACCGGTTGGCGCTGGAGGAAGCGCGCGAGCTCGATACAGTGATATTCGACAAGACGGGCACGCTGACCGAGGGGCAGTTTGGCGTGGTAGAGATTGCCACAGCCAATGGGCTGGATAAAGAAGAGGCGCTGGCCTTGACCGCCGCCGTGGAGAGTGACTCGGAGCACACCATCGCCTGGGGCATCCGGCGGGCGGCGGAGGAGCGTGAGCTATCGTTGCCCAAGGTCTCCGATTTCGAGGCCATCAAGGGCCGCGGCGTGCGAGCTAGCCGGGACGGCCAGACGCTGCATGTGGGTGGCCCACGCTTGCTGGAGATGTTGGAACTCGACCTGCCCAAGTCCCTGAGTGGCTTCCGCGAGAAAGCCCAGGCCAAGGGGCAAAGTGTGGTCTATCTGGTCCAAGAGGAGAAGGTAGCGGCTGCTTTTGCCCTGGCTGATGTCATCAGACAGGAGAGCAAGAGCGTCGTGGATCGGCTGCACGACATGGGCATCGAGGTAGCTATGCTGACCGGAGATAGCGAGGCCGTGGCCAAAGCTGTGGCCGACGAGTTGGGCATCGACCACTACTTCGCTGAGGTTTTGCCGGAGAACAAGGACCAGAAGGTCCAGCGACTGCAGGACGAGGGCAAGCGGGTGGCCATGGTGGGCGACGGCGTAAACGACGCCCCGGCCCTGACCCGGGCCGACGTGGGCATCGCCATTGGCAGCGGCACAGACGTAGCCGTCGAGTCGGCGGGCATCATCCTGGTCAAGAGCAACCCCATGGATGTGGTCAACGTTGTCGAATTGAGCCGGGCCAGCTATCGCAAGATGCTCCAGAACCTGTGGTGGGCGGCAGGCTATAATATCGTGGCCCTGCCTCTGGCAGCTGGCGTACTGGCACCGCTGGGCATCCTGCTCTCACCGGCGGTAGGCGCTCTGCTCATGTCGCTGAGCACAGTCATCGTAGCCATCAACGCCCAGCTGCTGCGGCGCGTCGAATTGGGAGCTTGAGGGACAGTAGTGGTCCATGTTCGATGAGGAAAGTAGAGGTGTGAAGGATGATAATGGGTGATGGTATGTGGATCGGGTCCATACTGTTGTTGCTATTGATCTTTCTGGTCGGCGGAGGCACTGCAGCCACCGTCTGGTTCGTGGCACGAGGCTCCCAGCCTTCAGGCCGCGGCCCTGGGGAAGTCGCGGTCCAAGAGAACCCGGCGCTGGAGACTCTGCGCCAGCGGTACGCACGCGGCGAGATCGACCGTGAAGAGTTCCCGCGGATGCGTGAGGAACTCCAGAGCCAGGGACCGGTTGATAGCATGAAAGAGCGAAAGGGAGATCAGGTAACGAATATGAGGCGAACGCTGTGGCTGAGAGTGATTCTGCTCGCGGCCCTTGCATTGGGGGCCTGTGGCCAGGCTGAACCGCAGGACCCCGATAGCCTGAGCTACACCCCGAACACCGAAGGCTACGCCGACATCAGTGTGGATCAACTTGCAGTGATGATGGAGGACAAGGACTCTACCCTGGTGAACGTGCACATCCCGTACGAGGGTGAAATCCCCGAGACGGATCTCTTTATCCCCTACGACGAGATCCAAGATCCCCTGGATGAGCTTCCGGCCCGGAATGAAACCATCGTGCTCTACTGCCGTAGTGGTAGCATGAGCACCTCTGCGGCAGAGGTCCTGGTCGATGAAGGGTATAC
>JASFLR010000132.1:0-7416 GCA_050117995.1 Anaerolineae bacterium | reverse complement strand
CCGTGAACCATATCCTGGACGGCGTTCCGTACCTGGTCCGCGATCTGAGATACGGGCACCAAATTTCTCGCTGCGTCGGGTTCGTACCGATCCATGGCAATCGGCTCACCAAAGTCGATGTACCATTTGGTTGGGAGCGGCACCAGTCCCAGGAGGCCGAGCCAGGGGAAGGTGGGTGAGATCGGAAAATAGGGTGCACGGGTGATCTTGGCGCCGGCGGAGGATTTGCCCAAGGAGATGTAGGTCTCTTCTGCGCCTACCACCGACACGGGGATGATCTGCGCTTGGGTTTCCAGCGCCATCTCTACAAAACCTCCCTGGTCAAAGGGTGCCAGCCGGTATCGGTCACGGTAAACCTTGCCGATGCCCTTGTGGCCCTCGGGGAAAACCGCTACGAGCTCATCTTGCTCCAGGAGCCGGACCCCGTTGTCCTCCGTTGCCAGCGCCTGACCGATCCTCACCATCCAGGACGAAAAGAAGGGAACGCGCGGTACCCATTCTGAATACAGGGTGCGTACCAGCCGTTGGGCTGCGTGGTCATTCATCACCGCAGTGGCGATCATCGTGCCGTCCCACGGAAGCTGGCCTGAGTGGTTGGCTACCAGCAGTGTCCGCCCCTGGATGGGGATATTCTCGATACCGGTGGTCTTGACCCGCCAATAGACTCTGTACAGAAAGGTGAAGAAAGGCCGCACCAAGTCGAGGAATTCCCAATCGACACCCCATTCATCGGTGTCATAGTCGCCCGTGGAGCGTCTCTGGATCAGGTCAGCGTTGTACTTTAGCGTGTAGTTGACCATATACCAGACGCCCTTCCAGGTATCGGGATCGAACCACTGCTCGTCGATGGCATTATGAATGCGATCGCGCAGGTCCGCCTGGAGGTCCACGGGGCATCTTTGCAGGCTCTCCTCGACCATAGATAGTAGACGCTGGCGTGAGAAACGTGGGGGCTCGTACTCGGGAGCGAGGGCTCGCAGCCGCTGGCTTAGGTTGTCGAGCTCAGCCAGCAGTTCCCGGTGCAATCTGTTGTCCCCTGAGACAGCGCCCAGGTCCTCGCTCAGCGATCCCTTGGCAGTGACAGCCTCTTCCAAGATTTCCTCGTTACTCATTCTCTCCTCCGTCCTCGGCTCTCTGCCTTGTGGCCTGCCGCCGCTGCTCGATCAGGTCCCGCAGGTGCTCCTCGTCGCGGGCCATGCTGATCGGCCCAAGCTCGAGGGGATCAGCGTGATGGCGCTCGGCGAATTCGCGCAGCGTATCTTCGGCATTGTAGCGGGGCGCAAAGCCCAGTTCCTCGCGCATCCGGTGTAGATCGGCTACCCACGGATAGCGGAGGTAATCTGGCTCGATGGGCAGGGCATCATTGCCCCGGTGCTTGGCGTTAGCGGGCAGCTTCCGGCTCCAATAGGCTAGCAGGTGAGGGATAGCGAGCGACGGCTTGCCTGCCAGCCCACGCATCTTGTTCAGGGGTATGACGTCCTCAGCAGCTACATTGATAGCACCGTGGCTATCGTTCAGGACTGCGTGTACTAATGCTTCCACCACGTCTTCCTCGTGGATGATCTGCATCCGGGGATCAAATCCCAGCAGGCTCGGTGCGTGGCGGTCCTTGAGAAAGCGCGTCATGGGCGTATCCACGGTGGTGCCGACGATGCTGGCAAAGCGGAGGATGGTCACCGTGGGTTGTGGCGTTCGTCTGGAAAAGTTCCTGCAGAAGGCCTCGATCTCCATCAGGTCGCGGATGGTCCCGCTGCGCTTGCTGCCTCGAAGGGCGTGTCCCTCGGTCAAGAAGGCGGCATTTGACGGTCGCGCGCCGTAGACGGCGGTGCTGCTCCTGAGTACTGTCTTCCGGACGCCTGTACCCGCACAGGCGTCAAGCACGTTGGTCGTGCCCGTGACGTTCAGGTCAAACGCGGCTTCGCTGGGCCAAATGGTCTCCACGAAGGCCAGGTGACACACCGTGTCCACCTGTTCTGTCCTGAGCAGCTCGCCCAGCAGCGGATTGCGGACATCTGCCATCACAAAGTCGAGGCCCTCGATCGCTTCGGCAGGCGGCTTGCTATCGAGCCCGATGACATGGAGCCCTGCTTCCCTGACTAGCCTCGCGGCAACCCGGGCTCCCCAGGTCCCGGCTACACCGGTGACGAGAATGGTCGATTCTGGGGACATAGATTCTCTCCTCTTGAACCTTTCAGTTTGCGTCCCTCATGGCTTGTCGGGCCCCGTTGTTAGCAGCGCGCGGATTCCTGAGAGGACGCCACGGCATGCCATCTCAATCGCTTTGTCCGGAGGCTCCGGCAATGAGGGCAACTAGCTTCTCTGGGTGCTGGCGCAGGTCATCGGCCAATTTTCGCCTTTCGACGATCTCCTCGTCGGTGATGTAGTGGCCAAAGCTCCGCAGTCCCTCCAACTGAAGACCGTGCTTCTGGAAAAGATGGTACATCTCTTTGACCTTTTCCATCTCGATGTTGCGACCCAGCGTAAAGCTCTCGAAGCGGTTCTCCATGGCAAGGACTGCCGTCTCGGCCAGGCAGGCGTAGGCGACGCCCGGCGGAAGCCCGATGTCAAAGCCGAAATCGGGCTTGCCAGGCAAGAGCACCTCACCCGACTCGATGACCAGGACATCGGGGCGCAGTTTTGCATCCTCCTCCTTCACATCGGGAGGGCGAGCCACGTCGCACACGACACAGCCCGGCTTGAGTCTGAGCACATCGATTACCTTCTGCCCGATGGCCGTGGTGGTAGTGACGACAAGATCGGCGTCAGGCAGATGCGGTGACGCATCGGTGGCAACGATCACCCGCGCGCCAGGCTTCTCGGCTTCAATAGTCTGCTTCAGGGGAATGAGCTTTTCCGGGCGCGGGGCTACCAGGACCACATCTCCGATAGCCTGGGCGATCAACCGCGAGCAGACCGAGCCAATGGAGCCGGTAGCGCCGATGACTACGGCCCGGCCCTTGGTCAGGTCAGCCGCGCCCATCTTGACAACTGCCTGCTTGGCGGCCTCCAACGTGGCGACCACCGTCAGGCTGTTGCCAGAGGTGATAGCGATATCTGATTTGTAGGCAACAGTCATGCCAGCATCGCCTACCACTTTGGTAAAGGCCCCCAGCCCCATGATCTGGGCGCCCAGCTGTTGCGCCATGCGCGAGGCCACGATCAGACGCCGGTAGGTAAAGCCCGGTTTGCGACGCATCAGCTCGCGGGGTGTGGCGCCCAAGCTGATCAAAAAGCCTTCCACTTCCTGTCCCGTGGCCTCCGAGCGCACTCCGGTGATCCGCGACAGATAGAGAGGGCGCATATTGGCCACCAGGCGCTCGATCAGCCGCGAGGGTAGAAAGCGCAGGTACCTGAGCAAAGGATGGGTAAAGATATTGTCAACGCTCAAAGGATGGATGACAAAGGCGAACTGGGCGACATCGCGGGGTTTGTTCAGCATGGTGACGCTGGGCTCAAGCTCGCCACGGGCCACCAGGTTCAGGTAGTCGTCTTCTGTGATCTGGTCTGGAGAGCGGTCGATAAAGCTGACCAAGATCGCTTCGATCACATTCGTGCCCACAAAGGGGCGTTCATCGCTAAATGGAGGCGTGATGGTGATCAGGGACTCGACACCGCGCTCTTTGAGATCCTGAAGATCGGCGGCAGAGAGTGCATTGGTGATCACTGTCTTGCCCCGCAGATCTTCGGGAGCAAAGCGGCGAATATAGGCATAGTCGCCCGCGATGATGTGTGCATGGCGAAATTGCTTGACGCCCCGGGGTGTGCGCAAATCCTGCTCCCGGCCAACTGGGCACAGCCTGCCGTAGGGAGCGCGGCAGAGAACCGGTAGTACCAGGCCTGCGTATCGGTCCAATTGCCTGAAGGAGTGCAGGGCAAAGGGCAGGTTCAGGTGAAAGATGGGATCGCCGAACTCGATCTGGTGGGTATATGTGCCAAGGACCTGGGCCATGCCATAGCGGTCGATACCAGAGACGACAAACACGCGCTTGTGGGAAAAGATGCCGGGATGCTCTCTGGCCACCTGGCCGATAGCCCATCGCTCCAGGGTGTTCCTCAAATTGGCGCCATCCACCACGGGCGTGGTCTGGGCCATACTCGCAACCTGCTGGATCTGCCTGTGGGTGTAGGTACGGTGACCAACTCGGAAATAGGCGTTCATGCCGCCGAGGCCGATGGCGTCTACCTGTCCATCGAACTGGGCAACCAGTTCGCGCGCTCGCTGGACGTTGCCATCCGCTCCGACCCGCCGGACGTGTACTCTCTCGCCAAACAGCTCGGCAGTGAATGCATAGTCGCGACTCGAGGGACCGAGGCTAACGCTGACGATTTCTTTCGCCACGAGCGACTCCTTGGAGTTTTCAGTTGCTAGAGAGCCAAGGGTGAGTGCATCCAGAACAAATCCATTATATCAGGTTTCGACCATCCGTCAAGGGACGCATTCGGAAGCGGCGTCTGCCTGTCCTGTCCTGCTACCGTAGCCCCCCCGGTGACGCACCTTTTTGCTGCTTGAGCCAGGAAGGTAGGGAATGTGACATTTGTAACTTGCGCTTTCCCCAGAGTTGTGGCATAATACCGGGCGTTACGCACTCATAAGGACTTGCAGACCTTTCGCACGGAGGGTATGACATTGTTGTCACACTATAACTTCATCGGGGTCTTTGTCGTCGTAGCGTGCATCTTTCCCTTTGTGGCGCTGGGCCTTGCCTGGCTGTTGAGGCCCAAGAAGCCCAATCAGGTCAAGACTGACACGTACGAGTGCGGCCTCCAGACCATTGGCGAGACTTGGGTGCAATTCCGCGCCCAGTACTATATATTCGCCCTGGTCTTTGTCGTTTTCGACATCGAGGCCGTCTTTCTTTTCCCCTGGGCAGTCGCCTACGATGCGCTACCGCTCTGGGCGCTGGCCGAAGCCTTCCTGTTCTTGGGCATCCTCACCGTGGGCTTGGTCTATGCCTGGCGTAAGGATGCGCTACGCTGGCAATAACCAACATCCAGGCGCCAACTAGGGAGCGCTCGTTAGGGCACCCGCTGTTGGGGCTTTGCTGTTGGGTACGAGGAGAGAGGTATGGATTTCATTCTCAACTTTTGGGTTGAACTGGGAGCTTGGGCTCAGGACGTGCTCTTTGGCTGGGGCTTGCCTGTATGGGCCGTCAACCTGATCTCCGACTTTTTGGGTGTGCTGATCCTGCTGGTGATTGGGGTCATGGCGGTACTCATATTCACGCCCATGGAGCGCAAGGTGATCGCGCGCATGCAGGACCGTCCGGGGCCAAACCGTGTCTGGCCCTACGGCCTGTTGCAGGCGCTGGCTGATGCGATCAAGATGCTGACCAAGGAAGACATCACGCCCACGCATGCTGACCGGGCGCTCCACATGTTGGCTCCGCTGATTGTAGCCATTCCGGCTTTACTGGTGTACGCGGTCTTGCCCTGGGGGCCCAATATCATTGGCAAGGATCTCAACGTCGGCGTCCTCTATATCGTCGCCATTGGGGCGTTTCACGTCATTGCGCTCCTGATCGCCGGATGGGGCTCAAAGAACAAGTACTCCTTGTTGAGCGCTTTCCGTGTGGTGAACCAGTTGCTGGCCTACGAGATTCCGATGGTGTTCTGCATCCTCAGCGTGATCTTGTTTTCCAAGACCATGTCCACCCAGGGGATCGTCGAGGCCCAGACGATCCCCTACTTTGTTGTCATGCCGGTGGCGGGCATGACCTTTCTCATCTGCGCCATGGCCGAGGCGAACCGTTCTCCTGTGGACTTGCTAGAGGCCGATTCGGAGATGGTAGCGGGGTATATGATTGAGTACAGCGGCATGAAGTTCGCCATGTTCTTCATCGCCGAGTATGTCAACATGTTCGCTGCTGCCATTATCATCTCGACCCTCTTCTTGGGCGGATACAAGTTCTTTGGCCTGGAGAACCTCGCTCCGGTGCTCACACCCGTTATTGTCTTTTTCAAGGCTACATTTGTCATCTTTTGCATGCTCTGGTTCCGGGCTACATTCCCGCGGGTACGGTTCGATCATCTGATCGGGTTCGCCTGGAAGTTTCTTGTGCCGCTGGCGATGGTCAACCTACTCCTCAGCGCGCTGGTAGTCAAGATTCCCGTGGAGAACGCCCGGGTGGAACCCTGGGTGCAGGGGGCCGTGATGTTGGTGGGCAACTTGATCATCATTGTGGTGACTGGTTTCATCCTCAACCGCTCAGCACGCGGGCTCGAGGATGCGCCAGCCCTAAAGCGAATAGTGGCGGTCGAAAGGTAGGGTGCTCATGGTTGTGACGCAAGTGATCTTTATCATCCTGAGTGCTGTCGCGCTGATAGGTGCCCTGGGCGTCGTCCTCAGCCGCAACCTGTTCCACGCCGCGATCTTTTTGGTGCTGTCGTTTGTGGGCGTTGCTGGCTTTTACGTCCTGCTCGAGGCCGAGTTCCTGGCGATGATCCAGATTTTGGTCTATGTCGGCGCCATATCGATCCTGATCATCTTTGCCATTATGCTCTCCCGGCGCTTGATGTCGCCCGACTTTCGAGCCAGCAATGAGCAATGGCTGTGGGCGCTGGTTGCAGCCGTGGCCTTGTTTGCCATCCTGGTCATCGTCCTCATCCAGGTCGACTGGCCTGTTGCCCAGGCAGAGGTGCCGAGCGGTACGCTGGTTGAGCTGGGCAAGGCCCTGGTGGACCCGGGCCAATACCTCTTGGTCTTTGAGGTGGCCTCGGTGCTGCTGCTGGTGGCCCTGGTTGGGGCAGTGATCGTCGCCCGCGAGCGCTAAGGGAGGGAGGAACGCCTATGCAAGTCCCATTGTCCTGGTATCTGATTGTTGCTGCCGCACTGTTCTGCATTGGCCTCTATGGTGCGCTTTCCCGGCGCAACGCCATCGCTATCCTGATGGGTGTAGAGCTGATGCTGAACTCGGTGAATATCAATCTACTTGCCTTCTGGCGGCACGTCGAGATCGCGCGCGGCATGCTTTCGGGCCAGGTGTTTGCTATCATTGTCATCACTGTGGCTGCTGCTGAGGCAGCGGTTGGTCTCGCGTTGGTCATCGCCGTCTATCGCACGCGCAAGACGGTGGATGTCGAAGACGTGGACCTGATGAAACTCTAGAGGAGCGAGGAGTCGATGACAGAATTCTTTTTCAATCTGACCTGGCTGATCCCGCTCTTTCCCCTGGCAGCGTTTGCCATCATCGTGCTGTTTGCCAACCGCAACCGGCTGCTCAGCACCTGGATAGCATGGATCGGTATCGGCCTTGCCTGGATCCTGGGCTGGACTGTCTTTTTCCTGTCCTGGGCAAACTCTGGTGGGCTGACGCCTCCGGGGAGCAATCACCCGCTGCCGCTCTACAGCATACCCACTGGGACGCTGGAGCTGACGGTGGGATTCCAGGTTGATACGCTGACGGGCTTGATGTTGTT
>JASFLR010000131.1:0-7438 GCA_050117995.1 Anaerolineae bacterium | reverse complement strand
GGCGCCTGATCTGGCATGCAAAAGCTCGTGGCGCCTCTTCAGTCCTTCCCATACCGCCCAGGGAACAGCCACACTCCCCAGTCCGTTGCCCAGCATCCCGCCGTGAAAGTCGCTGCCGCCGGTGATCAACAGTCCATGCTCGACAGCCATCGCCAGCAACTGGCGGCGGGCGGATAGTGGGTAGTTGGGATAGTAGACCTCGATCCCTTCCAGCCCGGCATCCCGCAGCCGCGGCAGCCAGTGCTTCAGATCGAGACCCAACCTGCGCTCGCCGTTACGGCCATAGATATACGGGTGGGCAACCACCGGCAGCGCGCCGCTCCTCTTTAGCAGGCCGACTGCCTCTTCCGGCGATAGCTTGTACCGCTCTACGTAGGCCGGGCCGCCGCGCCCGATCCACAGGTCAAACGCCTCGTCGTAGCTGCTAACGTGCCCGGCCTCGAGCAGTGTAGTCGCCACGTGTGGGCGGCCGATCGAGCCGCTCCCTCCGGATACCTCGATGACCCGGTCCCACTCGATGGGCAATCCCAACTCTGCCAGGCGGACCAGCATCTTCTGCGCACGCTCGCGGCGCGCATCGCGGGCGCGTGCCAGCAGCGTTTGCAGCTCCTCGTCGTCCGGGTCCACAAAGTAGCCCAACAGGTGGATCTCTTCACGCTTGCTGACGGCGCTGATCTCGACGCCCGGCACCACCACGATCCCCTGGCGCTCTGCTTCGTCCAGCGCTGCAGGCACGCCTTCCGTCGTATCGTGATCGGTGATCCCCAGTACTTCAATGCCCAGGTCCGCCGCCCGGGCAACCAGCTCTTTGGCGCTCAACCCGCCGTCAGAGGCGGTGGTGTGGCAATGAAGATCGACCCGACTCGTAGCGGGCGTCAGCCTCCCTATACTACTTTGCTCGTGCAATTTCGCTGGCCCGCTCAGGCTTCCTTGCCGCCCTTGAGCCTGTCCTGCAGCTTCTCCAACGCCTCCCACTTGCCCGCAGCAGCCAGCCTTGCCTGCTTGGGCCAGGAGGTCGGATCCGCCAGGCGCAGCAGTTTGGGATCGGCTTTCTCAAGGATCTCCTTGATGCCTTCTGCCTTGGTGTCAGCCAGTTGTGCAAAGGTCTTGATGCCCGCTTTCTGGAGCACCCCGGAGATCACGGGGCCGATTCCCTCGATACGCTTCAGATCATCCGGCTTGGCAGGTGCTGGCGCCTTGGCCTCTTTTTCCGGAGGGGCCTCCTCCTTTGCCTTTGCCGCTGCTTCTTTCGCCTCCGCAGCCTTGCGCTTGGCCTCCTCTTTAGCCTGACGTGCGGCCTCCTCCCGGGCGTAATCGGTGGGGTGCAACTTGGCGTAATACTCGACCGGCCTTAAGAGCCTCTCCATCGTGAAGAACATGCCCTCGTCGCGGTCGGTGTAGGCCCTCTCATGTTCCTGGTTCATCTTGATCGCGTCAAAGGGGCAGAACTCGGCGCAAAAGCCGCAGGACATGCAGATCGTAGCGTCGATACAGAAAACGGCGGGACGGGCCTGGGGGCGCCCACGTTTGTCCGTTGCCCGCTGGATCCAGATGGTCTGGGGCGGGCAAACCCGCGCGCAGATGCCGCATGCTGTGCACCGTGGCTCGTCCGGCGTCTCGTCATAGATCAGCATGGGCGTCATGCGGAAATTCTCTGTCACCTTCCGCTTCTGCTCCGGGTATTGGATGGTGAACAGGCCCTTGCCTTCGATCTCCTGCCGCTTTTCGAGCCAGTCCTCGTCGTATCTACCCTTCAGGGAGAACCACTTGAGTGGATTCCGGTCGTATGTGAATGATTCGACAAAGTGGCGCATGGTGACGCCCAGGCCTTTGATCAATCCGAGTCCAAACATTAGCGGTCCACCTCCCCCATCGTGGTGTCGATGGTGCCAAAGATGACGATAGCGTCGGCCAGCAGGTGCCCTACGGACATTGCCTCCAGTGCGGTCAGGTTCACAAAGCACGACGATCGCACGTGATAGCGATAGGGATTGGTGCCCCCATCGCTGACCAGGTAAAAGCCCAACTCGCCCTTTGGATGCTCGACGCGAGTGTACAGCTCGCCAGCCGGCACCTTGGGATTCCACGATTTCCTGCCGGCTTGAATCGAGCCGTTGGCCGGGATGCGGTCGAGGGCCTGGTGCAGGATCTTGACGCTTTCCCTGGCCTCGGCGATGCGCTGGCGGTAGCGGTCGTAGAGATCGCCGCTCTCGTACGTCGGCACGTCGAAATCAAACGAATCGTAAATCGAGTAGGGCTCCACCTTCCGTATGTCGTACGGCAGTCCAGCCGAGCGCAGCATGGGGCCTGTGACCCCATAGCTGGCCATCTCTTGCCACGTCAAGGCACCGATGCCCCGCGAGCGGGAGATAAAGATCTCGTTGTCCGTGAGCAGGGTTTCGAATTCGTCGATCTTGCGGTCCATGCGGTCCGTCACTTTGCGACACCGCTTGAGCCAGTCGTCGCTCACGTCCCGCGAAACGCCGCCAAACCGGCAGTAGTTGACCATCATCCGCGATCCGGCTGCCTCCTCAAAGAGGTCGAGTGCATGCTCCCGCTCGGTAAAGGCGTAGAGCATCGGCGTCATCATCGCCCCCAGCTCGTTAAAGAGGAATCCGATATTTAGCATGTGGTTGACGATCCGGGTCAGCTCGCCCAGGATGATGCGCAGGTACTCGGCCCGTTCTGCTACCTCCTGGCCCATCATCTTTTCCACGGCGACCACATAGCCAAAGCCGTTGTACATGGGCGCGATATAGTCTAGCCGGTCGGTATAGGGTATGATGCCGGTCCAAAGGTTGCGCTCACCGATCTTTTCGTGGTTGCGGTGCAGGTGACCGACGACCGGATAGAGACTGGTGACCGTCTCTCCCTGCAAGCCCACGACCATTCGGAATACGCCGTGCGTGCTGGGGTGGTGCGGGCCGATATTCAACAGCATCTGGTCGGTGTGCAGCTCGCCCAGCTCGATCTCCGGGTTGGCCGAAAGATCAACTTCTGGCAGTGGCTGCCACTTTTCCGGATCGGGGTCAAAGCCCTTGGGATACTGGAGGTTCGCGCGCCAGCGCACGCGTTCCTCTGCCAAGCGGGGCCTGGGCGACTCGGCGTGGGGCCAGCGGCTATTGAAGGGCTTGTGATCCTGTTCGTAATACGGCTCGTGCCAATCCTTACGCAAAGGGTGCCCCTCAAAACCGTCCCACAGCAGGATGCGCTTCAAGTTCGGGTGCCCGGTGAAACGGACGCCGAACATGTCCCAGACTTCTCGCTCCTGAAAGTTGGCGCTGGGCCACACAGGCGTCAGGCTGGGAATCTGTGGATTCTCCCTGTCCGGAATTCTGACCTTGAAGGGGATGCCTGGCCCCTGCAGCTCGGGCCGCGTGGAGTACAGGTTGTAGACTACCTCAATTCGGTCGGGATAGTCAGACGCGGAGAGGTGGGTAAGGTAGTCAAACCCCATCTGGTCGCGCAGATGGACCGCCACCGCCTCCAGTTGGCCGGGGTCTACGACCAACCACTCTCCGTCGCGATCGGTGACCGCCCCGGGAAACGTCTCATTCAATTGGGCCTCAATGGCCGCCAGGTCAACTGCCATGCTTCTCTCCCTTGAGTCGTATGGTCAAGCTGTCGTCGCAGCTTCCGCTTCAGCCACCGCTTCCTCTTGATCCGCTGAAGGCTCTCCCCCCTCTGATTCCCGTGCCGCGGCGCTGATCTCCGGGACCAGGCGCGGGTCGATCATATCTGGACCGCCAAGGAATGGGACAGGAACCTCCGGCACAGGGTCTTTGCGGTACCAGCGAACCTCGTTGATCTTTTCGTTCTGGATCTTTTCGTGCACGGCCATATACCCCGTGATGAGGCCCTCGGGAGTGGGCGGGCAGCCAGGCACATACACATCCACCGGAAGAAATTGATCGATCCCCGAGATGACGTTGTAACCCTCCTTGAACGGCCCGCCGCCGGTGGCGCAAGCGCCCATGGAGATGACATATTTCGGTTCAGCCATCTGGTTGTACAGCGTCACGATCCTGGGGAGCATCTTCTTGGTGACTGTGCCCGAAATGACAATCAGGTCAGCCTGGCGGGGTGAGGCACGGGCCAGGTCCATGCCCCAGCGGCCGGTATCAAAGCGTGAAGCCGAGGCGGCCATAAACTCGATGGCACAACAGGCCACACCGAAGAACATCGGCCATAGCGAGTACTTACGGCCCCAACCGTACACCTGGCTCAACTTGGTGATAAAGACATTGCCCTTCAGATCGTCGGGCACCGTGATCTCGTCACTCATGCTGCCACTCTCCTTTGAGCGAAGGTCTGCAAAGCGTTCTACATTATAGCCGTTTGTGCCTTTTTTGTCAATTAGCGATACCGTTTTTCCCAGAGCTGTCGCATAGTCGCTGCGAGTAATAAACCATGGTGTGTGGCGCCACTCAGCATGCAACGACACCCGGATCTGTCATTGCGAGGCCTCGCCCGCCATTGGCGAGGTCGAAGCAATCCCCAACTGGGACCGAGCAGACCGCTTTGCTGAAACTCGCCGCAGAACTGGCAGCAGCGATGGCCACACCGCCCTGCATGAACCGCGGGGGCCCTAATCAAAAAAAAGAGCCCTGCGGGGCTTCCCCGCAAGGCTCTTTCGTAGCTTCAAGATCGGACTTAGTCTTCTTCCGCCGGCTCTTCGGGCACCGCCCCTTTGGGGGCGGATTCGCCAATGCCCGGCAGCGACTTGAGCGCCTCCGTGAGGTCGATGCCGGTCAGCGCCTCAAGCGTTGCCGGAACCTGTGCCACGATATTGGTCACGTCCGCCGTCACCTTGGACGCGCCTGCGCCGTCGCCCCCACTGTTGATGACCACGATGCGTTCGGTCTTGGAGAGCGGCTGGGCAATAGCTTGCGCTACCTCCGGCAGCGCCTCGATAAGCTGCTGGATGATGGCCGCCTGGTTGTACTTTTGCCAGGCTGCTGCCTTCTTCTCCATCGCCTCGGCCTCGGCAAAGCCCTGCGCCCTGATCACATCAGCCTCAGCCAGACCCCGTGCCTTGGTGGCGTCGGCCTGGCCCTCACCCTGGACGCGCGTCGCCGCCGCTTCACCTTCAGCCTCGGTCTCGGTCTGGAACTTTTTCGCGTTGGCCAGTGTCTCGATGCGGAACCGTTCCGCCTCGGCCGGTTTCTGGACCGTGGCCTCCAGTTCCTTGGTCCTGCGCTGTACCTCCTGTTCCTGCACCTCGATCTGCTTGTGCTTGGCGACGACCTCGATCTGCACCTCCTGGGCTGTGATCTCCTGGTTGGTGATCTTTTCCTGGAGGGTGCGCGCTAGCTCCGCCTGGACCTCTTGACGGTTGGATGCCTCGTCGTAGCTGGCCTTCTCGACGCGGTAGTTCTTCTCGGCCTCGGCGATCTTGGTGTTGGCTTTGTACTTGGCCGTCTCACCCTCCTGCCGGGCCTGCGCCGACTGGATCGTCGCGTCGCGGGCGGCATTGGCCTGGGCGATGGTCGCGTCACGCTGGGCCTCGGCCTCACCCTTGACCGCGTCGCGCTTGACCTCGGCGGTGCGGGTGCGGCCCAACGACTCCAGGTACTCCTTGTCATCGCGGATATCCTTGATGACAAACGATACGATCTCCAGGCCCATGTTGGCCAGGTCGCTGCCGGAAACCTCAAGTACCTTCTGGGCAAAGGCATCCCGGTCCTTGTAGATCTCCTCGACGGTCAGCATGCCCAGGATGGCACGCAGGTGACCGGCCAATGTCTCGTGGGCCACGTACACGATACCGTCCGGCCCCTTGGACAGGAACTGCTCGGCAGCAGTATAGATCGATACGTCCTCACCCCGGATCTTGATCTGGGCTACGCCGTCGACGTGTACCGGCACGCCCTCCACCGTGTAGACGCTGCGCACCTCGACCTCGATGGTCAGGATCTCCATCGAGAGGACGTCTACGCGCTCCAGCACCGGGATGATAAAGCTGCCGCCGCCCTTGACTACCCGGAAGCCTACCCGTTCCTGCTTTCCGGTCACAGGGTTGACCATTTCGCGCCGCCGGCCCGAGATCACCAGCACCTGGTTGGGGCCGACCTTCTTGTACCGGCTGGCATAGAACCCGGCGGTGGTGAATACCACGAACAACACGCCGGCTGCAACTAGGATTGCTGTCCACATATGCTACTCTCCTTTCGCAATCAGAAACTCTCCCTGCCCTGCTGCCTGCTGGGTGTTTGGATCCTACACCTCCTCTTCCGATTCGATCACCAGTGGCCTTACCAATACCTGCGGGCCAATAGTGCGCACGATTTCCACAGACCGCCCGCGCGGGATCGGCTTTCCATCCACAGCGCGTGCCATCGAGCTCATCCGCCCCGACTTGGTCAGGTAGGTAACCTGGCCTGTGGCGTTTTCGCCAATGGGCACCGTGACCTCGGCCTCCAGCCCGATGAGCTCGCCGTAGAGCAGCTCGCTCGAACCCTGGGAGCGGATCAGGAACTGGCTGTAGAACAGGTACATGCCCCCACTGGAGACCAACCCCGTGAGGACAGAGATCACTAGGCTCAGCCCGGGAGAGACGTTGAAGAGCTGGATCGTGATCACACCCGTCCCGCCAAAGACTGTCACAAAGGTGGCGATCGTGATCGGGCTCAGGGGCGATATCGTCACATCTGGCGCATCTATGCCCCCTACCGCAACGTCCGCCCCCCCGATGTGGATGTCGGCGCCGGGGATGTCCACGTCTCCCGGCAGATCGATCTGGGGGATATCGACGTCCACGTCTGGCATGTCGATGTCCGATAGGCCGCCGGTGATGGCGACAAAGATAGCATATCCCAGGCCGATGAAGAACAGCGCGAAATACACGCAGTTCAGGGTGCTGAGGGTCGATTCGAACATAGGGCCTCCTGGCAAGAGCCAACTGTCCCGGGCCAACTGAGCAGTGGGACCATTATACCACCAACAGGCAGCAGCAACAAACTGCGTCTAAAGTATACGCCACCCTGCGCTCCCGCGCATGACCTATTCCTGACCAGCATCTGACTGAAGAACCCCGATAGAACTGTAGGAGCGCGCAGGAGTTGACACCCAGGGAAAGGTGGCAATAGGAAGAAGGAACCTGGAACGGGCGATGAACTCCGTTCCGAGTATGACCTGGCTGAATGGCTCCAGGGAGGCGAGAGGGGCAAATACGCCCACCGGTGCAGGCAGGGCACAAGCTTGGTCGTGCTCGCCCCCGATGTAGCGGAGGTCCTTACCGGCGCAGAATCCGTCAATGAAGCGCAGCGGCCGGTGATGCAGATTGTCCAGATCCCGCGTAGATGTCGTCACTCCGTAGTGGCAAAGCGATCCCGGCAACTGCGACGATCCGCGGCATCTTCGTGGAAGGCGCCTCAGTGCCCCGCGTCTTCACTCGCTATAGTCCAGAGAGAACCGCTCTGGGCGCTTCTCTTTCCTT
>JASFLR010000130.1:0-7447 GCA_050117995.1 Anaerolineae bacterium | reverse complement strand
AGATCGGTGTTTGCGCCTACGTCCACGGTGCTTGCCAGAAGCATGGCCTTGATGATCTCCGGCCAGTCCAAGAGAGTGGGGTTACTATCCGAATAGGCATCCAGGATCTGGGCGATCGCACCAGAGACGTGGGGTGCGGCCATGCTGGTCCCATGCTTGAACTGGTAGTATCGGCTGTCGCCGTAGAGGTACCAGGGGGCGGCCGCGTAGATCATGGCCCCCGGCGCCATGACGTCCGGCTTCACCCGGGTGCGGCCATCGCCATCGGTGTCGATCGGCCCGTAGTTGCTATAGCACACTCGCTCAGCTGGCGGCCAATCGTACTCGTCTGCCCCACAATAGGTGAACGGGTCATATGGATAGTTGCCGTCTTTGATCGAGCCCACGGTGATGACATTCTTCCCCGTGCCCGGCGCGCGAGTCAGGGCATTGTCGTTATGGCTGATTATGACCATGTTGATCGGCTTGCTGTTGTACTCACCGCGGACAGCCCGGTCGGCGATTTCACTGTGGGTCGTATACAGCCCATTGCCGCCTCCCCAGCTGTTGTTGGAGATGTGCGCCCGCAGCGGAGAGGTTGTCGCCCGCTGCAACGCCTGCTGAAACCAGGTGGAGGAGAACTGATCAGTGCCGCAGCAGAGTTTGTAGGTAAGGAGATCGACGCCTGGGGCGACCCCTTGCCAACTGCGCTCGCTGTAGAACGAGCTGCTGTTGTACCGCCCACCAATACTGCTGGCTACGTGCGTGCCGTGGCTATCCTGGTCATCAGCCGCGATGTCACCATCCTGGTAGTCATACTGGTCGACGATCCGTCCACCCAGGAGATCAGGGTGATAGGTAGTGCCACTCCGAGCAATGCCAGAGTCAACCACCATCACCTGTATACCGCTGCCATCCCAACCGCTGTTGCGCACAACATCTGAGGCAATGCCCATACCGCCGTCCAGATTGCCGAGCGTTATCTCCTGCTGCGCCTCTACCCACCGGACAAAGGCCAGATTTGACAGGGATGCAATAGATGCCCTCGATGCACGTCCCTCGAGGATGTGCATCGGCCCGTCGGAGCGCCGCTCCACCGAAAACCAGGCTGCCAGCTGCTCCAGCTGCGCGGACGTTGGCTCGTCAAAGGTTAGCAGGGTGACCATTTCCTCTACTTCAGCACCGAGCTCTACGTCGGAGAGGAGCGCTGGATCGACCTTGGCTTCCGCTGGAATTGGGCCGACGTAGCGGATCAGGCCCTCGGTCACCATAGCCTGTAGGATCTCGAGGGCCTGGCTTGGCACTCGAGCGTACAGACCACCCACATCCACATAATCGTAGAATACAACGCCGGCCTCCTCCAGGCTGAGTCGCGCCTCGGTAGGAAATGGGTAGGAGAACTGGATGACATAGTAACCCTCTCCCGCATCGGCCTCTCGCGCGCCTGCCAGCTCTTCCAGCACCTCAGGATCGATTCCAGCTTGAGGCTCCAATGTATAACCCGAGCGGAATCTCAACCGCCCCGGCTCCAGCCCTGTCCGTTTCTGCTCGAGATACTCAGCCAACCTCGCCTGCTCCTCCGGCGAGTCGATCGCAGACACAGTCACGGTGGGGTCGTCTGACGTCTCTCCAGTCTGGGGATCGTAGAGTATATGACCCTCGTGCAGCATAGGTTCGCCGATCTGGGTTTCTTGACCGACATCCGGAGCTCGCAGATCCCCCCTCTGCTGCGCATTCTGCTCTTCCGCCAGCCAAGGGTCCACCACCTGCGGACGCGAGCCCAAAGCTATGCCAGGAGAGACCGCTACAACCAGACACACAAGTACGAGAAGCACAACGAACGTTCTCACATTGCTTGACCCTGATTCCATCCAGACCTCCCTGATCAGCTTAGTCTGCACCTATTGCTCATCAGCATCAAGGTGTTATACCACCCAGTTCCATCGGCACCCGCTCCTCCACCCATTTGACAAAGGAGAGGGAGGCAATCGCGTCCACGTCCGCCGCCCGGGCCGCTCCTTCCGCTAGGTCAACCGGACCGAACGAGTAGTCTCGGACTGTCAGATACCGTTCCACCTCTTGCTGTTCCCCTGCCTCAAGCTCTTCGAAAAAGAGAACCACCAGATCCAGCTCCTGCCCAGGATCCGCCTCGACCTTGGCAGCCAACCCAGGCTCCACCTTGGCCTCGATCGGGATGGGCCCTGCGTGGCGCAGGAGACCATCCTCGAGCATTTCCTCCAAGACGGACAGAGAGCTAGCAGGGAGGAAGGCATAGTAAGCATGATCGGGGACATAGTCTTGCAGGACGATGCCAATGGTACTCAGACGAGCACGTTCACCAGGGTTGAGAGAACGGTTGAACTGCAGCAGAAAGTAGCCTCCCCCTGTCTGGTTCACCCGATCCCGAACCGAGGGAGCGATACCTGGAGTGGCCACATCGACTACGGTAGGAGATTGGGGAGTGCCGGGCGTCTCAGCCGGCGCCACAGGTGTTTCTACGCCGTTGCAAGCCACCATTAAGCCGATCAAAAGAAACAAACCAATCCCTCGTAGCATCTTATCGCCTCCACATATCTTCCCTGGCTACCGCTGTCCGAGCAACTTCATTTCGCTCGCAAGTGGTAGCAAAGATTCCACAGCATGATCGCAAGGGCTAGTTGAAGGTAGGATTCGATGCGAAGGTACCCCGGCCAGGTTGAAGCGCCAGTGCAGGATCGATAGTTTTCGACTCTCACTACCTCTATCCGCATCCCTATTCTGGACGCTAGTGCGATTAACGCTCGCATTATGGAGATGCCCTGCCTCGTCGCTTGCTGGCGGTGAGAAGCAGATAATACAAGTGCAGCGCAGATTATATCACAGCAAACCGGGACATGCAAAGCCACAGCGCCGGCGCTTGCGCACCGCCAAGCCAACTCCACGCCTGTTCGGAGTGAACGCCACACATTCTCTGGCAGCGGTGCTACCACCAGAACCGGGCCAGCTCTACCAGCACATCCGCCAGGACAGGGATGACCACCAACACCAAACAGACCACAGAAGACCATAGACAGACATCGATTCATTTCCCAAAGGCACCCCAAAAAACGCTGGTACAGTGATACAGTGGGAGAGCAGCCCCGCACGCCTTTGCCATCGCGGCACCCTTGCGGTATAATACGCACGGGCATACCACCACGCATCCGGAAGGACCATGGCGCTAGAACTGAGCAAAGTCACAGGCCAGATCGAAGAGATGGGCCGCGTGCTGGCCCAACGGGCCGGAAGGCAGCAGAAGACCCTGCCTGCCGTCCAGGAGCTGTTGCGCGCATTCGCCCACGAGCAGGAAGAACTGCGCCGCGTGGCGGCATCCGAGCCGGGCCGGCAACTGCGCTGTGCCAGCCCCGGCGACGAGCCGCTGGACGCCCGCCTCCCCCCACCCGCCCTTGCAGAGCAGGTCACCCTCATCGCTTCCGACGGCTCGCAGATCTATCCCGACCGGCACGGCATGGCCCCCTACTATGCCGTCAACGTGGGCACCGTCATCTTCCGGCACGGCAGCGGGCAGGCACCCGAAGTGTCCAGCGAGCCCGAACTGGTGTACGCCGAGGACCGGGTCTACCCCGACGGCCGGCTGATCAGCTCGGACCTGATCAGCGCCGAGCGGGACATGGCCGAGATGCGGGCGCTGGCCGACCTGGCCCTGGCGGAATCACCTGACGGCCCGCCCCGCGTGGCTCTGGGCGACGGCTCGCTGCTCATCTGGATCCAGCGGGCGGACATCCCCGAGGAGCGGCAGGAGGCAATCCTGGATCGCTACCTGGGCTGTCTGGACCGGCTGCGGGGCGCGAACGTGCCCGTTGCCGCCTTTGTCAGCCGCCCGCAGAGCGCCGAGGTCGTGGCCCTGCTCTACCTGGCCCACCTGGAGCCGGAGGAGCGGCACGAGGTCAAGCGCCTGTCAGACACCGGCTTTCGCGGGCTGACCGACCGCGCCCTGTTCGACTTCCTCGAGCCGGGCGAGCGCTCGGCCCTCTTTGTGCGGGGCACAGCCAGCAACCTGGACTTCCAGGCCCGCGGGCACGGCGTGGCTTTCTTCTATCTGAACACCGGCACCGACCTGGCCCGCGTCGAGGTGCCCGAGTGGACGGCGCGGCAGCCCGACCAACTGGACCTGGTGCACGCCACCGTCTACCACCAGTGCTCTTTCAACAACGGCTATCCCTACGTCCTGACCCGCGCCGACGAGTTGGCCGTGATCCTGGGCGACGAACGCGAGGCCCTCGAGAATCTGATCGTACAATCCCTCGTCCGCCACGGGCTGCGATGGCCCGAGCTGTCGCGCAAAGCACAGCAGAAGCAGGTGGCGCGCTGGCGGCGGCGATAACGCCGGCAGCACTCGATATCGGAGGTTTGCGCATGGAACTACAGGTGGGGCGGATCATCCGTTCCAGCACAACCCGCTTCGCGGTTGGATGCCAGGTACTGCGCCCGCAGGTGCCGGCCTTTGGCTCCCTGGTCAAGGTGCCCGCTGTGGGCTGCGACCAGATCTACGGCCTCATCCACGACGTGCGGATGGAGGACGACCCCTTTGTGCAGCAGGTGGCTGCCCTCGATAGCCCGCCGGCAGAGGTCATCGAGGATCAACGCCGTCGCCAGGTGCCCATCGAGGTATGCGTGCTGGTAGTGGGCTATCAGCATCAGGGCGAGATCTACCACCGGCTGCCGCCCCAGCCGCCGTTGAGTCTGGACGTGCTCCACACCTGCACTTCGGAGGAATTGGTGGCCTTTACCGGGCGGTTCGACTATTTCCGGCTGGTGCTGGACAACCGGGACCTGCCCGCCGACGAGATGCTGGCGGCCAACCTGCGCGCTGCAGCCGAGGCGCGTGGGGATGGCGGAGACGGCTTCCGGCTCAGCGCGGGACGCGAGCTGGCCCGGCTGCTGGCGCTGGACCTGTACCGCCTGGACGCGATTTTGAGGAGGATCCGGCCTTGAGTGAAGAGAATAGCGCCCTCGACCACTTTTTCTCCAAGAGACCCACGGCAGCAGAGATGCAGGCCGAATCACGCCCGTTGGGCATCGTAGTCGGCGGCAGCCTGAGCAAGGGGCTGGATGTCAAGCTCGACCGCAGCGCCATGGTCGAGGGCATGGCAGTGGGCCGCTACGTGGTGGTCCGCGGGCAGACGGGGCGGCGATTCTTCAGCATCATCACCGATGTGGCGCTGGACAGCACCAACCCCGGCATCGAAAAGGCGCCCCCCGACACCTCGGACCCCTTCCTGGCCCAGGTTCACCAGGGCACCAGCACCTTTGGCCGGCTGGAGGTCTCGCCCATGCTGGTACTCGACCGGGACTCGGACGAGCCCAAGCCGGTTAAAACGGTGCCGGCCCACTTTGCGCCGGTGTACGAGGCCACCGAGGAAGACGTCAACCACGTCTTTGGGGCCGAAGACGAGCGGCACTTTTACGTCGGCGCGCCCCTGGACATGGAGAATGTGCGCGTGCACCTGGACCTGGGCCGGTTCGTCGAGCGATCCAGCGGCGTTTTTGGCAAGAGCGGCACCGGCAAGACCTTCCTGACGCGCACGCTGCTGGCTGGCATCATCCGCCAGAGCAGCGCCGTCAACCTCATCTTCGACATGCACAACGAGTATGGCTGGGAGAGCCAGGCCGAGGGCAAGCACAAGGTAAAGGGTCTGCGCCAGCTCTTCCCCGGCAAGGTCAGCGTCATGACCCTCGACGCCGAGTCCTCGCGGCGGCGCTCCAGCAAGGTGGATTTCGAGGTGCGCATCGGCTACGATCAGATCGAGCCGGAGGACGTCGACATGCTCAGCAACCTGCTGGGCCTGAGCGACGTGCAGATCGGCGCGCTGTACTACCTGCGGCGGCGTCTGGGCAAGAGCTGGATCGAAAAGCTGCTGGCCGAAGGCGAGGCTGGTGAGGAGGGTCCCACCGAGCTGGACATCTTGCTGGACGAGGGCAAGCTACACGGCGGCACCTTGGGCGCCATCCAGCGCAAACTGGGCATGTTCCGCCGCTTTGGGTTCCTGCAGCCCCGTGCTACCGAGGATGTGGTTGGCAAGATCATGGAGTATCTCGACCGCGAGATCAACGTCATCCTCGAGTTCGGCCGCTACGGCAGCACCCTGGAGGCCTATATCCTGGTGGCGAACTACCTGACGCGCCGCATCCACCAGCGCTACGTGCACCGCAAAGAGGAGGCGCTGGGCCGGGAGATGGAAGAGCCGACGCCCCTGGTCATCACCATCGAGGAGGCCCACAAATTCCTCGACCCCTCCATTGCCCGCCAGACCATCTTTGGCACCATCGCCCGCGAGTTGCGCAAGTACAACGTCACGCTGCTGATCGTGGACCAGCGACCCAGCGGCATCGACGAGGAGGTAATGAGTCAGATCGGCACCCGCGTCACCGCCCTGCTGGACAACGAGGCCGACATCCGCGCCGTCTTTACGGGGGTGTCCGGCGCGGGCGAGCTGCGCCAGGTGCTGGCCCGGCTCGACACGCGGCAGCAAGCGCTCATCCTGGGACACGCAGTGCCGATGCCGGTCGTGGTACAGACGCGCACCTACGGGCCAGAGCTCTACGCCGAGGTGGGCCACGTGGAGGGAGATGCCCTCCAGGAGAAACACCGGAAGAATGTGCGCATGATGCAGGGCGAAGAGGATTTCGAGGGCTTTGACTAGCCCATTTGGCGGTCCTTCCGCCGAGCAACTTTCGCCCCCACCTCGCGTATAGTACGTGTGAAATGGCGCTATCCACGTGCTGATTGAGAGGGAGGATCATGGAAGAAAACCAGACGCTCGAGGAGCTCTTTGAAAAGGCATCACCCGCTGACGCAGAGGAACAGGCTGCTGCTGAACAGGTACGCCTCAGCCGCCGCAAGTTCCTCACCGGTGCCGTAGCCGGTGGTGCAGCAGGATTGGCGGTGGCGGCTGGAACCAGCGTCGCCGTCTGGAAAGTGACCGATGCTGAGCTGACTGCCGCGCAGGACGCAGCCGACGCTGAGATCGAGGCCGCCCACGATGCCGCCGACCTGGAGCTGGGAGAGCTTGCCGAGAGTGCCGCCGAAGAGGTCGCCAAGTTGTTGGGCCTGATCGACCTCTACGAGGAACTGGACAAGATCGGCTTGGACGGGATCGTCGCCAAGGGACTCGCTGCTCTGGCGCTGCCCCTCGAGGCGGTTGAAGCCGGGGCCAGGGCCCTCAAGAGCGGCCTGGAGTGGGCTGAGGAGGCGCTGCAATCGCTGGCAGATGCGGTGCCCACAGCTCTGGAGTCCCTGGTATGGCTCGAGACCCAGGTATCGGCGCTGGCCAATGCGATCGAGAACTTGGAACAGGGTGTAGCCCGGGCGCTGGACAGGGCTACCGACAACGCGGTGGCTGAAGCGGTCAAGGCATTCACGGCAAAAGTCCTCGATGCCCTGCCCTTTGGACTGGGCAACCGCTTCCGCGAAGCCCTGGCGGCCCTG
>JASFLR010000129.1:0-7487 GCA_050117995.1 Anaerolineae bacterium | reverse complement strand
AACACCCTAGCTTTGTAAATAATACCACAAGTGCCGCTAGGCGTCAAGCGGGGCGCAACACCCAAAAACGACCGTCTCTGGCCGATCCTGATACAAATGGTCCGGACCTGGTTCGGGCAACAAAGTGACATCTATTTTGGAAAGGTGCAGTCCCTATCTACCAACGCGATATGGTCCCGAAACGTTCAAACCTGCCAGGAACCTCGCCAGACCGCCAAGACCAGAGCCTGAGCTAGATCACTCCCAGTTCGCGCCCCACCTTCTCAAAGGCGGCCAAACCGGCATCCAGATCTGCCTGGCTGTGCGCAGCCGTATTCATCACCCGAATGCGGGCCTTTCCCCTGGGCACGGTAGGAAAGCCCAAGGCCATGGCAAACACACCGTTCTCAAAGAGCTTGCGCGAGAACTCTTTTGCCAACGGGGCCTCGCCCAGCATCACAGGGACGATGGGGGTTTCGCTGTGGCCTGTGTCGAATCCCAACTCTGCCATCGACGCCTTAAAGTACTCAGTGTTAGCCCAGAGCTTCTCGATCAGCTCCGAGCTCTCCTCCAGGAGGTCCACTGCTGCCAGGCAGGCTGCAGTGTCGGCCGGCGTCACCGCACTGGAGAACAGGAAGGGCCGTGCCTTCTGTCGCAGATAGTCAATCACCACCTTCTTACCTGCAATCACCCCACCCATCACGCCAAAGGCCTTGCTGAGCGTGCCTATCTCCACGTCAAACTTGCCTTGTAGGCCGAAATGGTGCACGATGCCCTTCCCACCGCCCAACACACCCTCACCGTGAGCGTCATCTACCATGGTCATGACGCCGTACTTTTCCGCAACCTCGTAAAGCTCATCCAGCGGTGCGACGTCGCCGTCCATGCTGAATACACCATCCGTCACCAGCAGGCCCCGTCGGAACTGGGGCAAGTGCTCCCTGATTTTCGCATCGGCATCCTGAGCATCACAGTGCTCGTACACGATGATCTTAGCGCCGGACAGCCTTGCTCCATCGATGATGCTCGCATGGTTCAGCCGGTCAGAAAAGATCACGTCTTGCTCGCCCGTGGCTCTGTCCCGCCCCACCAATGGGGGCAGGGCAGCCTGGTTGGCGCAAAAACCGCTCTGCACGTAAAGCGAATCCTCGACTCCCTTGAACGCGGCAAGGCGCCTCTCCAGCTCCACGTGCAGACCCTGCGTCCCTGCGATGGATCGCACCGCCGCCGGCCCTACGCCCCACTCGTCGATGGCCTTTCGCGCCGCCTCCTTCATCCGGGGATGATTGGCCAGCCCCAGGTAGTTGTTTGTGCAAAAGTTGAGCACACGATTACCATCTACCTCCATCCAGGCATCAGCTGGCGAGCCCATGATCCGCAGGTTGATGAATAGACCCGCATCCTTCAAACCTGTCACATCTTGCCGAATGAAATCAAACTTGTCTGCCATCCTTCACTCCTTCTCTCCGAAGTAGCGCTGTCAAGCCCTCCCCGGACATCTCTAAACTGCTTTACTCAGTCGCAGGCCACATCCGATCCGGGATATAGCCGGCCTTCTGCATGGCGCTGGCCCAGCTTTTCCAGCATGTCGATCGTCATTGCTTCCAGATCGTATTCGGGGCGCCAATTCCATTCCTCCCTGGCGGCACTATCGTCGATCGAGCATGGCCAGGAATCAGCGATCGCCTGTCGAGAGTCGGGCTTGTACTCGCAGGCAAACTCGGGAATATGCTTCTTGATTTCTGCAGCCAACTCCCCAGCTGAGAAACTCATCGAAGCCATATTGAAATCGGCGTGATGCACCAACCTGCTGCCATCCGCCTCCATCAGGTCGATTGTGCCCTTGATGCAATCTGGCATATACATCATCGGCAATGTCGTATCCGCCTTCACAAAACAAGTGTAGCGCTTGTTCGCAATGGCCTCATAGTAGATCGCTACCGCATAGTCCGTCGTGCCGCCGCCAGGAAGCGTCTCGCTGCTGATGATGCCTGGATACCGCACACCTCGAACGTCCACACCGTAACGTACAGCATAGTACTCGCACAAGAGTTCGCCCGCGACCTTTGAGATGCCATACATGGTAGTCGGCCGCAGGACAGTCTCCTGGGGCGTGTTGTGACGCGGTGTTTCGGGGCCAAAAACCGCGATGGAACTGGGACAAAAGACCCGGACTAGCTCGCGATCCCGCGCAACTTCCAGCACGTGGCACAGGCCGTTGATATTCACATCCCAGGCAAGGTGCGGCTTTTCCTCGCCCACTGCAGAGAGAATGGCAGCCATGTGATAGATCGTATCGATATCGTACTTGTCGACGGCTGCCTCTAGCGTCCCCCTGTCCGTCACGTCTATATACTCAAAAGGGCCACCGTCGCACAGAACCGCACTCGGTTTAGTCCTATGTCCAGTGGCCACCACATTCTCTGCGCCATATCGCCGGCGCAACTCCACGGTCAACTCGGAGCCGATTTGCCCTACGGCTCCCGTGACCAGAATCTTGGTCATTTTTCTTCTTTCTGCCATAGAAAGACACTGCCCCCTATCGAATCTTTCGACCCGGCGAGTATAGCACACCCGCACCCGTTCGTCAAAACCGCTTCCGCCACTAGCCGCCAACTACAGGCCAGAGCCAGCCGCGTGCCTGCCCACTCAGCGCATGGCTGGCAGATACATCTGCTCTATATATTCCTTGATCATCCGCCGCATCGAAAAGGCTGCGATGCTGGTACGCATCGCCTCCTTCATCACCTGCACCCAGCCTCGTGGAATCCCCGCCGGATCGCGGTCGTAGTAGAGGGGCACCACCTGCTCCTCAAGCAGCCGGTAGAGGGCCTGGCTATCGACCTCGTCTTGAGTCTCCCAGTCGTCGTACTGCACCTCGCCAAAGGCCCATCCATTGGCAGCTCGCCCTCCCTCCGCTGGATGATATGCCTCTGGCCACCAGCCATCGAGTATACTCAAATTGGGCACGCCATTCATCGCTGCCTTCATGCCGCTCGTACCACTTGCTTCGTTGGGCCGCCTGGGGTTATTGAGCCAGACATCAACACCCTGCACGAGGAAACGCGCCATATGAAGATCATAGTCCTCCAAAAAGGCGATGCGCCCACCGAACTCGGGATCTTGCGCGTACTGGTATACTTCCTGGATCAACTGCTTACCCCCGCCATCCGCAGGGTGGGCCTTGCCCGCGAACACGATCTGCACCGGGCGGCGTTCCGCATGCAGGATCCGCTTCAGGCGCTGCACATCACGGAAGATGAGCGTCGCCCGCTTGTACGTCGCAAACCGTCGCGCAAAACCGATAGTGAGTGCCTCTGGTTCGAGCAACGTACCGGAGGCCAGCACCTGGCTGGCAACCATCTGCCCCTCGCGCCAGCGCGATCGGGTCCGCGCATCGACAAAGGCCAGGAGCTTCTCCTTGAGGTGCCCGTGAGCAGCCCAAAGCACCTGATCCGGAATATCTTCCAGCCGCTCCCAAAGGGCCGCATCATCGTGGCGGTCCTCCCAGTCCGGGCTGACATAGTCGACAAAGAGATCCTTTAGTGTAGTCGATATCCAGCTCGGTACATGAACCCCATTGGTTATCGCCCTGATCGGCACGTCCTCGACCGGGCGTTCAGGCCATACCGATTGCCACATCCGCCGCGACACTGCACCGTGAAGCTGGCTGACGCCATTACATCGGCCCGACAGCCGCAGGGCTAGCACCGTCATATTGAAGCGGCCATGGTACTCGCCCAGCCCCAGAAACTGCTCGCGGCTGATCCCCACCTCCTGCCAGAAGCGCCCAAAGTACTCGTCCATCAGGTGAAAGGGAAAGGCATCGTGCCCAGCAGGCACCGGCGTGTGAGTTGTAAAAGCCGTCGTGTTCCGTACCATCTCCACTGCCTGGTCGAAACTAGATCCCCCTTGCACCAACCTGCGGAGTCGCTCCAACACCATAAAGGCCGAGTGTCCCTCGTTCATGTGCCACACGCCGGGCTCCATACCCAGCGACTCCAGGGCCCGCACCCCACCCAAACCCAATACCATCTCCTGTCGTATGCGTGTCTCCTGGTCGCCACCATAGAGCCGGGCTGAAAGATCGCGGTCCCAAGGTGCGTTCTGCGACACATTGGTATCCATCAGATAGATGTTGACCCGCCCAACCCGCACCTGCCAGACCTGCATAGAGATTGGTGTGCCGCGCAGCACCACCTCAAGGATCAGCCGGTTCCCGGCTGCATCGAGCACAGCATGAAGCGGTACCTGGTCAAAATTCAGCGTGTCATAGATCGCCTCCTGCCAGCCATCGGGTGGGATCTGCTGTCGAAAATAGCCCTGCGGATAGATAAACCCCACGCCGACAAAGGGCAGGCCCAGATCGCTGACTTCCTTGCAGTGGTCGCCTGACAGCACGCCCAGCCCGCCCGAATAGATAGGCAAGGACCCGTGCAACCCAAACTCTGCAGAGAAATAGGCTACAGGCCGGTGCAGATCGGGATGCTCTTCCGAAAACCACAGGTGGCCGTTGCTCAAGTCGGTCTCGAAAGCATCGATGACGCGATCGTACAGGCTCAAGAAATCGGGAGCGCGAGCAAGTGCCTCCAGACGCTGCGGGTTCGCTAGCTGCAACATCCGCACGGGATTATGGCGCGTACTCCTCCATAGAGGATAGCTGACAGCCTTGAAGAGATTGCGAGCCGGGGGATGCCAACTCCACCACAGGTTGTCGGCCAGGTCGACAAGGCGCCGGACACGGTCAGGGATCGGAACAGCGTTGTTCATCAGCTTTATCTCCTCCTTTGATTCACGCCCCTTATCTTACAGAAGAATGACGCCTCTGACAAGTGGCCGAGCGCCTCGCACCAAGCATCTGACCCCTTCGGCAAACAAAAACGCCGCCCTCTTTGCTGGGCGGCGTTCTTCCTCTCTGGGACTACTTCCTTTGCGCGCACGTAATACATCTCTTGGTATCGGGCAGGATAGCCAGGCGAGCGGGATCGATCTGCTCTCCGCAGACTTCACATACGCCATAATCGCCCTCTTCCGCCTTGCGCAGAGCGATCTCCAATGAGCGTACCTTGGTCTCCGCCCGCTGCTTTAGCGCTAGGCACATCTCCCACTCATATATACTGGGATCACCCTTTCCCAGACCATAGTCGCCCTTCCGTTCCAACCGCTCGTCCAGGCTCTTGATCTCGGCCAGCGCTTCATCCAGCTCTTGCTGCAATCGTTCTTTTAGGTCTAAATTGCCAGTTGTCATAGTCATCATTCACTTCGCACAGCAGCCTAACTTTGCACTGCTGCAGGTTCCGGATCTTCCGCAGGCTCTTCCTCATCCACCGTGGAATCTTCCACGGCTTCCGCCTTATCCTCCGTCACCTCCGCCTCGGCCTCCGAAGCTTCCTCCGCATCTACGACTGGCTCTTCCCCGGGCTCATCTTCGGCCACCACAGATTCTTCCACTGCCTCAGCCTCATCCGCCGGCTCCTCTTCAGCCTCCACAGACTCTTCCGCTGCCTCGGCCCCGGGCTCATCGGCCAGCTCCTCTTCAGCCTCCACAGCGTCTTCCACTTCCTCGGCCTCAGGCTCATCGGCCAGCTCCTCTTCAGCCTCCACAGCGTCTTCCACCGCCTCGGCCTCGCCCTCATCTGCCGGCTCCTCTTCAACCTCTACAGATTCTTCCGCTACCTCAGCCTCGGGCTCATCGACAGCTTCTGACTCGGCTTCTAAAGGTTCCCCCACTGGCTCCTCAGCCGGCTCCTCTTCAGCCTCTACAGATTCTTGCGCGACCTCAGCCTCGGGCTCGTCGGCAGGCCCTTCACTCACCTCTGCCTCAGCCTCGACAACTTCCTCCACCTCTGCACCGGGCTCTTCCGCGGTCTCCTCTTCAGCCTCGGTAGCTTCCTCGGCCGCGTCAGCCTCGGCTTCCTCAAGTGCTGCCTGCTTTTCCATCTCAGCCGCAGCCAGACGGGCAGCCCATTCGGACCACTCCGACTCTAGAACCCGCTTCAGACTCAGACCCAATCGCTTACGACGCACATCGATGCGGATGACCCGCAACAGCAGCAAGTCGCCCTTTTTCACCACATCACGCGGATGCGAAATCGGGGCCTCTGCCAGCTCCGATACATGTATCAAGCCCTCGACGCCTTGCTCGACCTCGGCAAAAGCGCCGAAATCCACCACGTTGGTTACCACACCCTCGATCAACTGCCCAAGCTCGTACTTGTCCTCAACCAGCGACCAGGGTTCGGGCTGCAGCCGCTTAAGGCTCAGACCGATGCGCTGCCGTTCTTGGTCCAGGCGCAGCACATAGACCTCAACCTCTTCACCTACGCTTACCACCTCCCGAGGATGCCGGATCCGCCGCCAGCTCAGTTCTGAAATATGAACCAGACCGTCAGCCCCTCCCAAGTCCACAAAGGCGCCAAAACTGCAGAGGCTGCTGACCTTGCCCGTGCGTACCTCTCCTTCGCGCAACTCATCAAGCAACTTCTTGCGTGCCTTCTTTCGCCAATCCCGCTGGGCCGCTGTCGAAGACAAGATCAGGCGACGCTTGCGCCGGTTGATCTCAATCACCTTGACCGGCAGTTTCTCGCCAACCATAGTGGACAGGCGGTCTAGTCGCTCCTCCTGGCTGAGACCGTGTGGGAAGCCCGGCACCTGCGATGCAGGGATAAAACCCCTGATCTCTTCCACGGGGACTACCAGTCCCCCCTTGTTATAGCCGATGACTTCTTCTTCCCAAATCTCTCCAGAATCAGCCAATTCCTGCGCGTCGATCCATGCCTGCTGCTGGCGGGCCATGTACAAAGAGATCAGCAGGTTACCTTCCTTGTCCTCGGGGCGCAAGACGTACACCGGGACCTCGCTACCCACCTGCAGTTCAGCTAGGGCCTCTTCTCCCATACGCTGCATGTCCGCATAGGGAACGATACCATCTCGCTTGGCCCCAACATCGGCAATGATCTCCTGCTCATCGATGGAAAGGATGACGCCCATGCGAACCTCGCCCCGTTTGGGCCGCTGATAGTCCCAATCCTCGACGGGGATCCCGCCCATTTCGGACTGATCCTCCTCTTCATCGGAAAGGACCTCTCCATTCACATCGCCAACCTGCAGCTTGATGCCAGGCTCAGCATCCCCGTTGCCAGCCTGCAAATCGGCAGAGACTTCGACTCCTTCCTCAGTCTCAGCCTCCTCCTGCAGCGCGGCTTCGGGCTCCTCGCTGGCGGATTGCTCCGCAGGCTCAGCCTCAACCCCTTCACCGATGCCTTGTGTCTCGGGCTCAGCTTCAGCTTCCGCTGCAGATGCAGTTTCCGGCTCCTCGCTGGACTCAGCCTCGGCCTCTTCGCCGCCAGAATCCTCTTCAGGCGCGCGCTCAACTTCCTCGATCTTGGCCTGCTCTGCAAGCGTGACCTGGATCGCTTCGGTCTCCACAACCCCGGTCGTTTCTTCCGCCGGGCTCTCTTCGCTATTACCTACCTGGACTTCCTCCATAAAAACCACTATCTCCTCAC
>JASFLR010000128.1:0-7498 GCA_050117995.1 Anaerolineae bacterium | reverse complement strand
TAGCGTCCCATCCCCGGGCAGCGTAATAATCGTCTAGCAGGAGATCCAGATCAAAGGTCTCACCCTTTAGCGGGCCGGCAGGCATGGGCTCCATCATGCGCTGCGCCAGGGTGTCGTCGGCGCGGGTGAATCCAGCCTTGACTAGGAACAGCCGCTCTAGGTTGTACACCCGTTCAGCCGCCTCCAGCAGGCTGTCCGGCGTATAGTCGGCGCCTGTGGCCTGGTTGATCATTTCGGTGATGCGGGTGGGAGCGTATTCGTTGGCTGTATCCAGTGTGTAGCGCACGGCGACAAAGACGCACAGTCCGGCTGCGTCGATGATGGCAAACAGGTCCTGGAAGCGCTTGGTGAGTTGCGCTTTGCCCTCGTAGGTCAGGCCGTCGATCTTTTTTCCCACACCAAAGAGCTCTGTGTAGGCTGTGTCGCCAGCCATGTGCGAGGCGCCAATGTTGGAGGTGGCATAGAGGAGGCCCATGCCCTTGAGGCCGCGGGCGTCGTAGCTGGGGAACTCGAGTCTTTTGGCGGTGATGGACATCTCCGGATGGCCGTACCTGTTCGCCAGCCGCCAGCTACCTTTGGCAAGCTCATCGCCAAAGCCCTGGCGTTGAGCAGCCAGCCTGACCATGGCGATCATGCCATCGGCATCGCCAAAGGGCAGCGGCCTGCCGATCTCTTCTTCTGATAGGATCCCTTTGCTGTACATCTCCATGGCGCAAGCGATGGTCACCCCGGTGGATATCGTGTCCAGGCCCAGTTCGTTGCAGAGGTAGTTGGCCTTGGTGATGGCAGCCATGTTGTCGATGCCACAGGCGCTCCCCAGCGAACCGATGGTCTCGTACTCGGGTCCCTCACCAGAGCCGGCGTACTTCTCGCCCCAGATTTCGCCATTGACCTCCGTGATGCGGGCGCACGCCAGCGGGCACCTGTAGCAGCCACCGTGCCGGACCAGGAAATGCTCTTTCAGGGTGGGGCCGTTGATCCGGGCCGTACCGTCAAACTGCCCATACTGGAAGTTATGGGTGGGGAATACGCCTGCCTCGTTGGTAACGTCGGGCACGTAGGATGTGCCGTAAATGCGCATCGTCGAACCGGCGCGGATATCGGCAGCCAGTTGGCTGTTGGCCTCGCGAACTACTGCCCGCATGGCCTTCTCGTCGTAAAGCTCGGGCTCCAGGTCGCCGCGCACCGCCACTGCCTTCAGGTTCTTGGAACCCATCACGGCACCAACGCCGGACCTGGCAGCGGCCCTGTGCTTGTCGTTGATGATGGCGGCGATGAGTGCCAACTTCTCGCCGGCGGGCCCGATACAGGCAATGCTCACATCCTCTGCCGTCTCGTTCCGGATGGTATCAACGGTGTAGTGTGTGTCCGAGCCCCATAGGTGGGCAGCGTCGCGCAGCTCGGCCTTGCGCTCGTCTATATAGAGGTAGACTGGTGTGTATGCGGCACCCTCAAAGACAAGAAGGTCGTAGCCGGAACGCTTCATCATGGTGGGAAAGACGCCGCCAGAGTTCGAGTTGGACAGCGCGCCCGTCAGGGGTGATTTGGTCACTACCATGTAGCGATTGCCCGTTGGGGCGGGGGTAGAGGTTAGCGGGCCCGTCGCCATGACAAGCAGATTCTCGGGCGAAAGGGGATCGGCAGTGGGGTCCATTCCCTCCAGCAGGACCTTGATAGCCAGTCCACGCCCGCCAAAGAACTTGAGGGATTCCTCTTGTGAAAAGGCCTCTTCGCTGATCACGCCAGTAGTCAAGTTGACTCGTAGTATACGTCCATGCCAGCCGTACATATCGGGCTTGCTCCTTTCCTTGGGTTGGGTAACGTCGCAGTCCTCCATCTGATTCTAGCCACCGCCCACGGCAGGAAACACCGAGAGCACATCCCCCTCGTGTAGCGCCTGATCGTGCGTGGCGTGACGCCCATTTACCAGTACTGTGAAAAAATCGTCCGCCGGGATAGGCTGTGCTGCCATCACATCGCCAACGCGCGCGTCCTCTGTGGCTTCGAAGGTGTATCCTGCCAGTTCATCGCTGTGAGCAGGCAGGTACTGGCGATAGCTGGCGAGCAGGCGAACGGTGATACGCAAGGCTTCCTGCTCCTGTCATCCCGGGAAGCCCGGCAAGTGCTGGGCCTCGGGAAGGGGCTCGATGCACTTGGGCGAGTCGTTGCCTGGGCTGTTCACATAGCGGCTGATAGGATAGGCGTCCATGTCCTCCGCCGCATAGGGTCGCAAGAGTGGCTGGAGCGTGTCCGGCTGTTGCACCTCTGGGTTGAGCCACAGGTCATAGTGCTCAGGATCGAGTATCACTGGCATACGATTATGCACAGCTCGCAGGAAGTCGTTGGGCTCACACGTTAAGAGCGTGCAGGATTCGATGATGCTGTCGTCAGGTCCCTCCCAGTGCTCCCAGAGCCCGGCAAAGGCAAAGGGACGTGCGTCACGCAGGTGGATGAAGAACGGTTGCTTGTTTCCGTTCTGTTTCTGCCACTCGTAGAATCCGTCAGCAATGACCAGGCACCTTCGCCGCCGGAAGGCCGCACGGAAAGATGGTTTCTCGGCAGCGGTCTCGGACCGGGCGTTGATCATGCGCGCTCCGATCTTGGGGTCCTTTGCCCAGAAGGGGATGAGGCCCCACTGTAGCATGACCAGCTCGCGGCCCTTGCTTTCCCTCGCCGTGCGCACGGCAGCTACCGGTTGGGTGGGCGCGATGTTGTAGCGCGGCTGCATATCGGGGATCTCGGGCAGGTTGAACTGCACGGCAAGATCCGCGTTAGGATCTGTCAGGGTAAAACGTCCACACATCGGCCCCGCACGCTCCTTCCACACTCAGTAGCATCATCCCACAGCAGGGCAGAGCCCGGCTTACGATTCCTGCAGTCCCTCCATGTATTCGCGGATCGTGGGCACACCAGTGAGCTTCTCATAGAAGAAGTTGTTGACCACGTTGACCACTTCGGCCTGCGCTGCGGAGGCTTGGGGGGACAGCTCTCCACGCTTGGCATCCTGAGTCAGCAGGTGCCGAAGGCGCAGCAGCAGCCGCGTGATCTCAACTTCTTTCTCACCCTCAAGGGTACCGATCACACCGAGGATCAATTCGTCGGCCTGGCCTATGATCGTGTCCGGGTCGATGTCTGCGCCGGGCTGAAAGCTCTCGTCGATGGTTCGGATCAGGGCGCCAGCTTGGTAGAGCATGGTGGTCGGCTCGTCGAACAGCTCCCGCAGGTATGCAGCCTCGGCATACTGGCCTGTCAAGCGAAAGACATTGTACATGCGCTTGGCTGCTTTGCCATAGTTGGGATGGTCCACGACATATTTCTTGACTTCCTTCTCGAGCTGCTCGACATAATCGTCCAGAGCGTTGCCCGAGACGTGCTTGACTACCTTGCTAAAGACCGGGATGGATGCGGCATCCAGGTACACCTCCTGGAAGTAGGAGTCGAGGTACCCATCGAGTGGCGTGATCGAGCCATCGGGCGCCTCCCAGGTGACATCTAGCATGTTGCTGGCATTCACCAATTGCTTGCGCGCGGGATCGCCGACAACCCAGTCCAGCTTGCACCATCCTGGATTTTGGGCAGCCTCGTCCCAGGTGATCTTGAGGGCGCCACCCTGCGGCGATTGGCCCTCGATGGCCCCAGTTTTCAGTTCTGGTGGGTACCAGCAGATGGGTGACCCGGCACTCATGAACTCCCCGTCACGTATGATATCCGCGGGGTAGGAGCCCATCTTGACCTCAATGAGGTGATAGTTATGCCCTTTGAGCGATCCAAGTGCCTTGTCGAGCATGAGCTTGCCAAGAATGCGGCATGCCTCTTCTCTAGTCTCGGCAATGATGTTGACCCGCTCAAAGAAATCGGCGTCTCCCGGATAGGTCTGGATCTTGGATTGGGCTGCCGAGCCGGACAGCGCGAGCGCTGTCTCGACCTGACCGGGGGTGTCCTCGAACTCGACGAGCTTGCCGATCCTGCGAAAGTGTGCCAGGTCCTCATCGCTAAAGTCGAGCATGCTGATCCTATGACCAAAGGTCCCACTGTGGACGTCGAGGACAACATCGTCTTGCTGCATGGCGGTCATCGCCGACAGCCACTGCAGTGCGTCGCCCTCGTCCAGCTCGACGCCAAGTCTCTTGGCTGACTCGAGGATCTGCTTCAGTTCTTGCTTATGATCTTCCGTATTCTGTGCCATGTTTCATCTCCGTGAATAGTTTCGTTTGCGCGTAGAGAGCGCCGAGGAGCCCTGCTTCTATTGCTGGCTGCCGGTTCGGGGTGACGCTGCCAGCTTGTTGTAAGTGGAATGGAGTATACCACACATCATGCTGCTGGTCAACGCGCGAGACGCGCAGCTAGCAGTTCTCAATCTGACCAGCCAACAGGCTGCAACTAGGCATTTGCTCGGCGTGGGGCGCCAGATCTGTCGACCCGGCAGGAGCGATGGGTCTCTATGGCTCCCATACTTGGAATCGCTGGCGCGGAACTAGCAGCCTGACTAATGGCTCTTTTCCATTGCCGAGCGGATCAACTGCTGCTTGAGCTCCCAAAGCTTCGGAGTCAGCGACACGTGATAGATGTGAGGGTTCATGAGGCGTCTGACGCCCGGGTCAAGACATCGCACGTCTTCGAGGCGGGCGCGGCGAATCTCCTCGAGCGAAGGTAGGTTGTACACAACTTTGCCCTCGTTGAGCACGTCAACCAGAAGTGGCTCGACTCGGGAAATCGCATCTCGTTGCAGGCTTCGTATTATGGTGTAGTCTGATGGGTGGTGAAGGACTACCTGCTCCATCTCGCCGGGAGCCTCGTCGTCCAGGCTAAGGAGATCGGAGGTGGCCTTGCCTCGCTGGTCGTACACCCGCCAGGCCAGCTTGTTGCCCGGGTTGGGCGTCTTGGCAGAAGACTCGGAGACCTTGATGGCGGGAAGCCAATCGCCGCGCTCGCGAACGGCGACCAGCTTGTAGACGCCGCCGAGAGCTGGCTCACCCCAAGAGGTAATCAGCCGCGTGCCCACGCCATAGGCGAGCCGTCCGATGAGGTGATCCGGATCCACACCGTAGCGGGGCGCCTCGTGGGTGACCTGCGTGATGATCTGCAGGATGACCATCTCGTCGAGCTCATTTGAGAGAACGATGGTAGTGTCCGGAAACCCCGCATCATTGAGCATCTTTGCGGCCTGGATGCTCAGGTAGGCCAGGTCACCAGAGTCGAGGCGTATCCCCAGTGGCGTGTGCCCCTTGCGTTGCAGTTCCTCAAAGACGCGGATAGCGTTAGGTACGCCGCTCTCCAGGGTGTCGATCGTGTCGACCAGCAGCAGACAATCGTCAGGATAGACATCAGCATAGGCACGAAAGGCGTCGAGCTCACTCATGCCCAGACTCGTGAACAGTTGGACCATGCTGTGTGCATGGGTTCCCGCAGGCTGCAGGCCGAGTACGTGGGATGCGCCCACGTTGGAGGAGAGATCGGCGCCGCCGATCAAGGCGGCCCTGGCACCGGCATTCGCCCCCTTGTCGTGGGCGCGACGCAGACCAAACTCGAGCAGGAGCCGCCGTCGCCCGCTCTCGTAGATGCGTGTGGCCTTTGTGGCAACGAGGGTCTGGTAGTTCAGGTGGCTCAGCAGCGAGGTCTCCAGGATCTGCGCCATGGCAAGTGGCCCTTGCACTACGGTCAGAGGCACGTTGGGATGGACCACGCGGCCTTCGGGGATGGCGCGCATGGTGATGCTCCCAAAGTTGCCCATGCGAAGCAGCCAATCCAAAAAGTCATCGGCAAAGACCGGCGTGCCTGCTCGTCCGACCTGCCCGCGGAGATACTCGGCATCCTCAGGTCGAAACTTCACACGCTGCATCCAGTCCAACAGCCACTCCAATCCGGCATTGATGCAGTACCCCGCCTGGTGGGCACCATAGTCGGGGTAGCTCCGGAAAAAGTGGTCGAACTGTGCTTGCTTCTCGTGCATGCCCACCCGGAAGTATAGCTGGCCCATGGTGAGTTGGTATTGATCGGTGAACAAGATGCCCTCCGCGGTCCTGCGATCTGCTTCTTTCACGTGCCGCCTCCGTGGTCTGTCGAATTATGCTGCACTGCTGAGCCTCGCGAAGCTTAATCTGTTTCCCGTTCACGAAGCAGGTCGATCGTCTCGAACGCATGCCGCAGATGGGGTATGACGATGCTGCCACCCACGACCAGTGATACATTCAGTGCTTCGTATAGCTCCTCGTCGGTGAAGCCAGCCTCAACGCATTGGATCAGGTGATAGTCGATGCAGTCGTTGCAGCGCAGCACGGCGGAGGCGACCAGTCCCAGCAACTCCTTAATACGCGCAGGCAGCGCGGCATCCTCATACGCCCGGGTGTCAAGGTTGAAGAAACGCTTCATGCCCAAATGGTTGGCTTCCAGGATGCGCTCGTTCATCCGCAAACGGTAGGCCTCAAATTCATCGAGTCTATTCGTCATATGGGAACTCCCTTTCTGTCAGACTAAGTGCTGTCATGCAGAGTTGGCGGATGGCTCGGGATTGGCTCTCGGTAGCCGCAATTACAGTGGACAGACGGGCGGCATAGAGCGCTTGTGTGCTGAGCTGGCGAGCATCTGCTGCACTCTGGCGACCTGCGCCGGGTCCAGATGCCCTGTGTCACCTGCTTCGATGGCGGCAAGCGTGGTGTCCAGAGCCTCATAGGTGATGCCCATTTCGCCCTCGTCGGTCTGGCCCTCCCAGAGACCGGCAGTTGGAGGCCGGTCAATGATGGTCTGGGGGATGCCCAACTTGGCAGCCAGCAGGCGCACTTGTGTCTTGTATAGCTCGCCGAGTGGCTCTATGTCCACGCCACCGTCGCCGTATTTCGTAAAGTAGCCAACGGCGATCTCGCTCTTGTTGCCAGTGCCAGCAACCAGGTAGCCGTGCGTCTGCGCCAGTGCGTACAGAATGGTCATCCGCAGCCGGGGCTTTATGTTGGCCCTCGCAAGGTCAGACGCGGCCGGCAGGGCGCCCAGCAGCGTGTCCCAGGTTGACTCTAGCGCTACCGTCACCGTCTCGATGCCAAAGGTATCGGCGAGCAGGTGGGCAAGCTCGGCGTCGCGAGGCGAGTTGTTGCAGGGCATCAGCACGCCCAGCACACTGTTACCCGTCGCACGGCGGCAGAGCACAGCTGTGCAGGCCGAATCGATGCCGCCGCTCAATCCCACGACATAGCCACCTGCGCCTGCCTCCGCAACATAATTGCGCAGCCACGTCACGATACGGTCCGTTGTGCCGAGAGGAAGTTCCATGTCACGATACCTCCGATACGATTTCGATGCCATTCTGGGCCATGCTATAGAGGAAGATCAGGTGGATCAGGTCCCCGTGATGGGGCATGGCACCGATCTCCTGTGCCATCTGTACGGGGATATGAAAGGTGTCCACGCCGTCCAGAGGCAGGATCACGCGCGTGTCATGGAGATTGAGGGCATTGGCCCTGAGTCGCAGGTGCATGGCTAGCTGGTACACACACAAGTCCGTGCAATC
>JASFLR010000127.1:0-7501 GCA_050117995.1 Anaerolineae bacterium | reverse complement strand
CTGTCGTACGGCGGCGCGGATTGCGTTGGCCCGGGCACGAGCGAGGCGTGGGCATGGTGCCCGGCATCGGGCGCACCCGCTTCCTGGCGAGCCAGCCGTTGGAAGAGCAATTGCTGTTGGTAACGCCCGGTAGCGCCTTTGGCATATCGCCTCAGGACCCCGAGGGCTTTTTGAGGGCGTTTGAGGCACGACAGGAGATGGGCCCGAACCGGTTGTTGGAACAGGAACTGCGCCCAGCCCGCTGGCTTACCTGGTCACTATGGACGGACTCTACAGCCTGGGTACTGTTGGGTGTGGCGGCGTTTATCAATCTCGGCCTCTTTGGCTATCTGGCGGCCCTGTTCCCCGGTCTGGATTTTCAGTTGCCGCTCCACTTCAATAGTCTTGGTCAGGCAGACCGCATCGGCATCAAGATGGAGCTGTTCGATCTGCCGATCATCGGTCTCATCATTCTGGGTACCAATCTGGCCCTGGGCCTGATCCTCTATCGCCGGGAGCGAGCTGGCTCATATCTGCTCTGGGGGGCGTCAGCAGCGGTACAGGCCCTCTTCTGGCTGGCTGCTGTGAGCATCATCCCATGAACCTGCTATGGCTCTTGCTGGGCCTATTCCTCAGCGCGGCTGTGGCTGCGCTCGGCTACTGGCGCCGAGCGCTCAGTCGCAGTGGTGTGGCAGGCGCAATACTGGTCGGCACCTTGATCTTTGGTTTCGGCGGCTGGGAGTGGGGATTGCTGCTGATAGCCTTCTTCGTCTCTTCCAGCTGGCTGTCGCACTATCGGAAGACCGACAAAGTGTTGGTCGCAGAAAAGTTCTCCAAGGGCATGCGCCGCGATATCGGGCAGACACTAGCCAATGGGGGGCTTGGGGCGATACTGGCGGTGGTCTATGCTCGCAATCCGGAGCCGTTGCTCTTTGCTGCCTTTGTGGGCGTGATGGCTACCGTCACTGCCGATACTTGGGCGACGGAGCTGGGTATACTGAGCCGTGTACCGCCCCGGCTGATCACCTCGGGGGATGTGGTACCCCCTGGCACATCAGGTGGGGTTTCCACTCTGGGAACCTGGTCCTCTGTCGCTGGCGCGCTGCTGATCGGCACGGTGGCAACGGCGCTGGTGCAGGTGGGCTCATTATTGGGCGGCAATTCCTGGAGCCTTCGGGCCACGTCCTACACGCTGCTTGCTGTGGTAGGTGGACTAGTTGGAGCGCTTTTCGATAGCCTTCTGGGCGCTACCGTACAGGGCATCTACTACTGTGCGCAGTGTGCTAAAGAGACCGAGAGTCCTGTCCATCACTGTGGCACGCCCGCTCAGCCATTGCGCGGCTGGACCTGGCTCAACAATGACTTGGTGAATTTTCTGGCTTCTGTGGTGGGTGGGTTGGCGGCTGCTTCGCTGGCCTTGATTCTGTGGAGGTAGGGATATGACGCGTAAGCAGGTTGCATTTATCATCGGCCTGAACGCTGTGATCTCTGCGGTAATCAGCGTGTTGGTAGCTCTAATATTCGTCCAGCCGTCTCAAGAGGTCCCTGCAAGCACAGCCACCACCTCCGTCGAGCCGGTGACGACGTCGCAGGCAGTGGAGACGAGCTCGGCCACGGCCGAGCTCGTCGTGCATACCGTCAGCGCAGGCGACACCATCTCGGGGTTGGCCTTTCAATATGACGTGCCCGAAGAGGATATCATTGCCGCGAATCAGCTCGAGAACCCCAACTTTCTGCAGTTGGGCATGCAGCTAATCATCCCAGTCGGCGGCGTTCCTGACGTGACGGCCACCTTTACGCCCGCACCTACGCCTACTGACACCCCTTTGCCCTTTGAACCTCCCTCGGCTGACATGACGGCCACAGTGGCCGCTGAATTGGGCGCTACGGCTACTTCCTTGCCCACCCCTGTGCCCTCCTCAGGCGATCTCACCGTCGAGATTACCGAAGTGTTAGGCGTGGGCCAGATCGACCAGGAGGGCGTGGTCATCACCAACCTCGGCGACACGTTGGCTGACATGCAGGGCTGGACATTGAGCGGCGCCGATGGCGATGTCTACACGTTCACCAACGTCCGGCTCTGGGCTGGTGGGGGCGTCACGGTCCATACACGTGTCGGCCAGGACGGAAGTCCCCCATCCAACTTTTACTGGGGTAAGCTGGGGCCGGTCTGGTCGCCAGGGGATGTCGTGACCCTCGAGGATGCCAGCGGAGCAGTCCTGGCAACCTATACTGTGGGTCAGTGAGCTGGGACCGGCGTACCAGTGGTGGTCAAGCTTGCCCCATATGCACTGCAGGCGGACGAGAGACTATGAGGTTGGAAAAGCCAAAGCGAATCCAGGATTGGGAAAGCTGGATAGACCAGGAGGTCCGGGAGGCACAGGAGCGTGGTGAGTTCGACAACCTGCCTGGACGCGGCAAGCCTATCGACCTGACCCCAAACCCCTTTGCCCAGGGGCAAGATTTGGCCTTCAAGATACTGAAAGACGCCGGATATGCGCCCGAATGGATCGAGCTCGACAAGGCAATCCGGATGAAGATCGGACGTGCGCGTGCCGGCCTTATGCGGCGATGGGAGTGGCGGGAGGCTCGGTTGCACCAGTTGGCAGCCCGCTCTGACAGCTGGTCCGCAGCTGAGCGGCGCCGCATACTTGCAGGATGGCGGGATGCAGTGACAGAGTTCGAGTTGGAGTTGGCGGACGTCAACCGGGATATTGCAGAGCTGAACCTCAAAGCGCCCAATGCCAGCTTTCACCGCTCCCCGTTGGATCCTGCACGCGAGTTGGCATCCCTCGACATGGAGGCGCAGTGAGCGACGAGCCCGCTAGCACCGGCACAGAGGGAAAGCGACAGCGCATGGCCGAGACAGTGCGACTCGTGCTCACCAGGCGCGAGCGCGCGCCTCGCTCGCCCAGTATGGAGCGCGCGCTCAAGCGTCTGCTCTTTCGATATACACAGCGGTTGCCAGACAGTTCTGAGAGGAGTCGGGATGTTCAAGGGTAGGGGCTGGTTTATTGGCCTGAGTCTGCTCGTCGTATCGGCAGTGATTGTCTTCCTGCTAATCGATTTCGCCGCGGACCTGATGTGGTTCGAGAATATTGGCGTCACTTCGGTGTTGTGGAAACGGATCCTTTGGGGGTGGGTATTGTTCCTGGCAGCATGGCTGGTAGCAACCGCTGTGCTGGCGGTCAATTGGTTGCTCGCGCGCAGGATGGCGGGCGTGGGACAGATGACGGTGCCCTGGCTGCGCCAACGACAGGTAAATAACCAGTATACGGCCGAGCCTACCACTCGTGTCGTCGCAGCGCGGGTCGCGGACGCGGTCTTGATTGCGGGGGCCGTGGGTCTGGGCTTTTTCTTCTCTTTGCCCGCGCGCGGCGAGTGGATGACCGCCCTGCGATACCTCAACGGCGCCTCATTCGGTCAGACGGAGCCGGTCTTGGGCCGCGACATCGGCTACTATGTCTTTGACCTGCCGTGGCTTAGTTTTCTGCAGGGATGGTTCCTCTGGCTGGTTCTGTTTTCGCTGATTGGTGCCGCCCTGGTCTATCTTGCCAGCTATTCGGCCGGCCGGCTGGCGGCTCGCGTCGAGGTTGTGGGCCAGCGCCAGCCGTGGCTGCGCCTGTCGCGCGCTGCAGAGCGCCACTTGCTCGTCCTCGGGGCGGTTGCGCTAGGCCTATTTGCTTGGGGATACCGGCTCAATATGGCCCGTCTTCTCTACTCCACAACTGGGGCGTCGTACGGCGCAAGCTACACCGACATCCATGCACGGCTGCCGGTCATGACCATTCTGACAGTGATCGCCATTGCCGGGGCGGTGATTCTGTTGGCCAGCATGTTTGTGCGCGTTCGGTGGTTGCCCTATGCCGCCGTGGGTGCGTGGTTGCTGGTGGCGCTGGTGGGCGGGTCGCTATACCCCAGCCTGCTCCAGCGCCTGGCCGTGGTGCCCAATGAATTGACCCGGGAGCGGGAGTATATCGAGCGCACTATTGATTTCACGCAGGCTGCATATGGTCTGGACCAGGTGGCTGAGGCTGACTTTGATGTGGTCGAGGGGGTAGTTCCCCTGGACTTGGAGGCCAATGCCTCGACAGTCAAGAACATCCGTCTGTGGGACTATCGCCCGCTGCTGCGAACCTATGGCCAGCTACAGGAGATCCGCCTGTACTATGCTTTCAACGACGTAGATGTGGACCGGTACAGGCTGGGTGATGAACACCGGCAGGTAACGCTGGTCGCGAGAGAGATCGCCTATGACGAGCTTCCCGCGCAGACTTGGGTGAACCGCCATCTGGTCTATACTCATGGATCGGGGGTCGTTGTGAGCCCTGTGAACGAGGTTTTGGAGGAAGGTCTCCCGAATCTATGGGTGCGCGACATCCCGCCGCAATCGGTCCATCCGGAACTGTCCGTGACCCGTCCCGAGATCTACTTTGGCGAGTTGACAGACGACTATGTGCTCGTCAATACGAACGAGCTCGAGCTCGACTATCCCGCAGGCGACCAGAATGTCTATACCAGCTACGAGGGGACTGGCGGCGTGCTTCTGGATTCGTTCTTCAAGCGCATGGCCTATGCACTGCGGCTGGGGAGCAGCCAGATACTGCTCAGCGACTCGTTGACTTCTGAGAGCCGCTTGCTCTGGCGCAGGGCCATCGACCAACGGGTTCAGACGCTAGCACCTTTCCTGCGATATGATCCCGACCCCTACGTGGTCATTATGGACGGTCGGTTGGTGTGGCTGCTGGATGCCTACACCGTGACCGATCTATATCCCTATTCGGAGCCGATTGATACGCCCCTTGGCCGGATCAACTACATACGCAATTCGGTCAAGATAGCCATAGATGCCTACGAAGGGACGGTCACCTTCTACCTGATTGATCCCGACGACCCCATCGCCGCGACGTATGCTTCGATCTTCCCCGATCTGTTCCGACCAGCGGACGAGATGGAGCCTGCCTTGGTCGAGCATTGGCGCTATCCCGAAGCGATGTTCCGCATACAGGCAGCCAAGTACCAGATCTTCCACATGGAGGACCCCCAGGTATTCTACAATCAGGAGGACTTGTGGAACTGGGCCGAGGAGATCGTGACGGGCGAGCGGATGCGCATCGAGCCCTACTATGTTATCATGCGTCTGCCCGACGTTGGTTCCGAGGAATTCGTATTGATGCTGCCCTACACACCCTCGAGCAAGCAGAACATGGTAGCCTGGTTGTACGCGAGGAACGATGGCGAGAACTATGGCGAGTTAGGGGTCTACAAGTTCCCCAAACAGAGGCTCGTCTACGGGCCGATGCAGATCGAATCGAGGATCGACCAGGATCCGGTCATTAGCCAGCAGTTGTCGCTCTGGAACCAGCGGGGTAGCCAGGTGATCCGCGGTAACTTATTGGTCATCCCCATTGATCGATCGATTCTGTATGTAGAGCCGATCTATCTGGAGGCTGAGGCAAGCCAACTTCCCGAGTTGCGCCGTGTGATCGTCGCCTATGGCAGCCACATTGCGATGGAAGAGACGCTGGGTGCTGCCTTGGCCAGTGTGCTTGGCGCCGGGCCTGCTGAAGAGCCGACGCCTGGTGATGAAGTGGGGAGCCCGTCTGAACCTGCGGGCGAATCTCCCGTGGGTGGCGACTTTGGTGCTCTGGTCCAGCAGGCCGACGATCACTACAATGCAGCGCAGGAGTGCCTGCAGCTTGGCGATTGGACGTGCTACGGCCAGGAGATGGATGCCCTGGAATTGGTGTTGGAGGCTCTGGTAGCTGCCACTGAGGAGTAGGCCGGGGCTGTAAAGAGGAGGTAGTGATGAACGAACAGGAACAGGAGGAATTGGCACAGGGGCAGGAGCCGCAAGAGGAAGTGGGCGGTTCTACGGATCTGGAGGCCATGGAGCCTGCTGCAGAGCCAGCCGCGGACTTGGAGGTCATGCACGTAGACGCCCCCAGGATAGATGTCAACACGGCCACAGAGGAAGAGCTTCGGCAGTTGCCGGGCATTGGTGGGGCACTGGCATCACGCATAGTCTCCTATCGCAAGGAGGCCGGCCCCTTTGGCAGCCCGGAAGAGATCACCTCAGTGTCAGGCGTAGCGGGAGCCACATACGACAAGTTGGCGGACCGGCTGACTGCCGGCCCTGTCGAACCCCTGGTGGAAGAAGCTGGGGATTTGCCAGAACCCGAGACAGAGCTGGAGGATGTGGAGGCTGAGGAGTCCGAAGATATCCCGGTCCTTATGAGTGAGCCCTCTACCGCCGATGCCGAGCCGGCCGAGTCACCTGAGCCAGAGCCGGAAGCTGAGCGTGTAGCAGAGGTGCCGCCGGTCGGGGCAGAACCACCACTGGTGGAGCTTGTAGAGTCTCGAGCTGGCTGCGGTCGTCTGATATTGGTCGGTGCGCTGAGCGCCCTTCTGGGCGCCGTGCTGGCCCTGGCCCTGATATTTGTCATCAATGGCACGCTCGACTTTCAATCTGCCGCCGTCCGGGCTGCGGAGGATCAAGTGCTGCGAATAGAGAGCGTGGTTGGCGCTCTCGATATGAAGGTCGGCGAGCTTGAAGAGCGCCTTGGCGCCATTCAGGAATTGGACGCGCGGCTGACGGAGACCCAGACGGGGCTTCGCAGGCTGTCGGCCGGCCTGGATGAGCTCGGGCAGAGAGCAGATGCGTTGGCTGAGACACAAGGTGTGCTGCAGCAGGAATTCAGCAACCTGCGCCAGGACACCGATGGGATGGCTGCTCAGGTTAGTATGCTGGAGCGGCGTCTCAGCGACACGGAGACGCAGATCGCATACCTGAATCGGAGGATCGAGATTCTGGCCGAGTCGATCCAGCGCTTTGACGAATTTCTCTCTGGATTGCAGGCGCTGCTCAATCAGTCTCTGGACACCGCCGCGCCCACGCCCACTCCGTGGGTCACACCGGTTAATGCGCCCAGCGCCACACCGACTGCCTGGGAGACGCGTGTGCCGCGGCCTCAGGTGACCGTGATCCCGCTGGCGACGCCCACGCCCTGAGGACCTGCTCGCGTCGTCTACTTCCTTCAGGTTGCGCTCGCGCTGGACTATTGTCCAGCGCGTGGGGCGCTGGATGTCTGCCGTACCTCGGCGCCCCGTCAACGGAGCCACCGAAATAGGCCCCGCGAGCGTCTGAGCTGCTGAATTCGACAGCAGCTCAGACGTTTGCTATCTGGCCTTCGCCAGGTAATAGTTCGAGCAGGCGCAGGCAGTTGGCCTTGGCGTCGTCGCCTACCTCTGCCACAGGGCCAACACAGGAGGGGCACCCGCGCTGGCAGCGGCAGGCAAGCACGAGATCGCGGGCAGCCAGTAGAAGCTGGTCATACAGCTCGTACAGGCTCTCGCTGAAGCCAAGCCCACCCGGCGCGTTGTCGTAGATCGTGATCGTCGGCTGCTTCGTAAAGGTCGATTTGACCTCGCTCACCACGCCGATATCGCGAGGGTCGCTCATCAGGTACAGTGGCGCAATGTGGCGCAGCACGTGTGCAAGACCGCTCAGCGTGCCGCGCAC
>JASFLR010000126.1:0-7507 GCA_050117995.1 Anaerolineae bacterium | reverse complement strand
CAGCCTGGGGGGCGGCATCATTGTCATCGGTCTGGTCGAAAGCTATCCTGAGGAGATCGTGGACCAGGCTGCCCAGCTTCCCGCCGTCAAGGCTGCGACCCGAACCGATGGACAGCTCAAGGTCGAGACGCATCGTCTCCAGGAAGCGCTCATTGGCGTCCTTGACATCACCAACAAGCTCGACGTCGGCATCACATCCCTCGAACTGCTTGAGCCCAACCTGGAAAGCGTGTTCCTGCACCTGACTGGCAAGAGGCTGAGGGAGTAGTGGGGCGGAAAGCCGGGCACTGGAGTAGATCCAGCACGCCAGCGCCAGGGCTTCAACCCCCTGTCATCAAGGAGAGAATGATGAAAGTTCTGAGTATAGGCTGGAAAGATATCCTGATCTTTATCAAGGACCGTGGCGCCTTGATCACCTCCTTCTTGCTCCCCCTGCTCTTTATCGTCGTCTTTAGCTATGCCTTCAGCGGGATAGAGGACGAGGACCAGGTGATTACCCTACCAGTCGTCAACTTGGATGGCGGTGAGGTAGCGGGAGACCTGATCGAACAAGTGAACAACACCGCCGGTGTTGACACCAAGCTCTACGAGGAGGCCGACGCGCGCGCCCAGGTCGAGGGCGAACAGCTCGAGTACGCGTTGATCGTCCCCGCCGGATTCTCCGATGGAGTCGCAGCTGGGCAGCCGGTAACGTTGCTGCTGATTAGCGCGCCGAACGCCGACCCGGCCAATGCGGAGGCCATGCGCACGGTGGTAGATGGCGTGGCGAAAGATCTCTCACTCCAGACCCAGCTCATTGCCGGCTTCCGGCAGATGGGCCAGATGATGCAGGCATCCGGGGGTGAGGAGGCCTTCACCTCTGATCTGGCAGTGGCTCAAGCCCAGAGCCAGTTCGAGCGAGCCCAGACCGCCCCGTTGGTTGCCATCGAGAAAAAGACACCCGACGCCATCCTACAAGAGCGCGAAGAATTCAGCGCCGTGGGCCTCACCGTTCCCGGGGCCACCGTCCTCTTTGTCTTCCTGATGGCCAGCACTACGGCCATGTCCCTGTACGGCGAGAAAAAGACAGGGACCTTCCGACGACTGCTGGCAGCGCCCCTGGCCAAAGCAGAGCTGTTGGGCGGCAAGATGCTCCCCGGATTCGTGATCATCCTGGCGCAGGTCGTCGTCATCTTTGGAGCCAGCGTCTTGCTGTTGCCATTGATCGGCCTGGATCGCCTCTACCTGGGCAACGACATAATCGCGCTGGTCGTACTCTCTGTACTGATTGCCCTCTGCTCCAGCAGCTTGGGCCTGCTCATCGCCGCCATCGCCAAGACGGAGGGCCAGATCAGCGGGATAAGTGTAGTCGCCATGTGGGTTATGGGCGCTGTATCAGGCGCCTTTGTCCCCACCTTTTTCCTGGGCGACTTTTTGGGAACCATCGGCAAGGTCACGCCCCACTATTGGGCCGTCTCGGCCTACACCGACCTCTTTGTCCGAGGACAGACCCTGGCCAACATCGGCCCCGAACTGGCCATCCTCGCCGGCTTTACCGCGGTCTTTTTCGCCATCGGCCTGTGGCGTTTCAAGTTTGAATAGCGAGCTGCAGATCGCACAACACGAAATTGGGAGGAATACAATGATTGGAGAAACACTAGCCGTAGCCTGGAAAGATTTGCAACTACTATTCAGAGACAAGGGAGCCCTGGCCGTCCTCTTCCTGATGCCTCTGATCCTGGCCCCCATCATGGCCGCGCCCACGGTGACGATGCGGGAGATGCAAGAGACCACACCTGACGGCGAACCGGCGTTCAACGTCGAGGGATATCTGGTGAATCAGGACTCGGGCGCATACGGCGCGCAGATAGCCACAGCGCTCCAGAATCTGTCCATGCTGGATCTCGTAGTGCTGGACAGCATCGGCGAAGCGGACGAGGGAGTAGCCGCAGGGGACAAGCCGGTGGCGATCGTACTTCCCGCCGAATTTAGCCAGAAGATCGAGACCAACGAGCCGACAAACGTACTCCTGATCGCCGATCCGACCCAGACCCACCTGGTCAGCTTTGTCACCGGCATCGTCAACCAGGCAGTGGCCGAGGTAGGAATCCTGGCTGAACTTCAATACGGCATCCGGGCTGTCCTGAATCAATCGGCTGTCCTGGAAGGCGCTGGCCCCGAGCTCCAACAGGCCGCAGAGGCCCAGACCCTGGGCGTCATCTGGACCCAGGTGCAGGAGATGCGCCAAAATCCCCTGATCACCGTTAGAAGTGAGAACGTGGCAGGTGACGAGAGCACCGAGACCTGGGATCCCTTTGCCTTCTTTGTCCCGGGGTCGGCGGTCATGTTTGCCTTCTTTATCATGCCCTTTATCGCCAGCGCGCTCCTTCGCGAGAAGGAACAGGGCTCATTCCGCCGCCTGCTGGCCTCGCCGATGCACCGCGGCGCGATCATTGGCGGCTCCATGCTGGCCTACTCTGTCATCGTCTTCCTCCAGGTGATCCTGCTGTTCACCATGGGCACCCTCGCATTCGACATGCCTCTGGGAGACTCCCCTCTGGCCCTCATCATCACGACGCTGTTCACGGCGCTGGCAGCAACGTCACTGGGGCTGCTGCTGGGCGCGCTGTCCAAGACGAGCAAACAAGCCGACAACATCGGCGTGATTGCAGGCTTTGTCCTGATGTTCCTGGGCGGGTGTGTCATCCCCCTCTACAACGCGGAGGGATTCGTCGGGATTCTCTCCAAGCTGACGCCGCACGCCCACGCGCTGCAGGCCTACCGGGGGATCATGGTGGATGGCCTCACGCTGGTGCAGGTCCTGCCCTCCCTGGGTATCCTGGTTGTCTTTGCTGCGGTGTACTTTGGGCTCGCGGTATGGCGTTTCAAGTTCGAATAGGCGGCCTGCAAGGCTAGGAGCCTTAGCCCGGTCTCCCCGTCACTTCCATGCTGGCGGGGAGACCAGTTCGTGACAGAAGTCGCGACCTTTCAATCCACGCACAGGCGAGAGAGGAACCACAGATGCGCAAGCTCATACTCGTCCGCCATTCATTGCCCGTGATCTCGAGCAAGCAGCCGGCAAGCCAGTGGCAGCTCTCCGATGAGGGCCGCCGCAGGTGCGAACGGCTTGCCGAGTTGTTGGCTCCCCATCGTCCCGGCGCTATCGTTACCAGTACAGAGCCCAAGGCCATCGAGACCGGGCAGATCGTGGGCAAGCAGCTGGGCATCCCGGTCGAGGCTGCCCCGGACCTACACGAGCATGAGCGACCTGGTACCGATCTGGACACCGTAGAGCAGTTCCAGGCCAAGGTAGGCCGGCTGCTGCAGCACCCGGATGAACAGGTATTTGGTGTCGAGACTGGCGACGAGGCCCGCGAACGTTTCAACGCCGCTGTTTGCGAAGTCATGAGGCAACATCCGGGCGGCAACCTGGCCATTGTAAGCCACGGCACGGTCATTACGCTCTTTGTAGCCCGTGCAGCAGGCATCGAACCGGTTCCCTTCTGGAGGGCACTCAGTCTGCCGGCCTTTGCCGTACTTTCGTACCCCTCCCTGGCGCTGCTCGGCGTAGCAGCAACAGTGGTGTGAGGCACAAGCACACCTTGGACTGAACCAGTGGCAGAACACTTGCTCGAACCACAGAAAGTAAGTATACTATCACCATGACCCAAGAGATGATCGCCCGGCGGGAAACCATTGTCTTCATGGTAATGAGCTACGCCATCCTGGTGGCGGCTGGCTTTGTCGGACTGCGCTTCGATCCGCCCCCTACTATCGCACTGCGCTGGGTTGTTGTGATTCTGTTGGTGACAGTCGCCGTTGTCCAATGGCGCATGTTCCGGCGAGTAGGCCATCTCTGGCAGATCCACGTCTACCTGGGCCTGTACGGTGGCCTGGCCGCAGCGCTGATGTTCCTGCAACCAGGCTGGACATTGTATCCCGTCCTCTACACAGTCCCTCTCACCTGGGCCATCCTCACCCTGCCGATACGACAGGCCACGTACTGGGGTCTCTTCTACACCGCTGTTACGGCAGCCTCCTTTGCCGTTGGGATCAGCCTGGGCGAAGGGCTGATCGCCTTTTTCCTCTACAGCGTTGTCTACGCGTTTATCGGGGCCTTTGCCCACGCCCTGGTCCGCGCGGATACGGCCCGGCGCGAAAGTCAATCGCTCCTGGCAGAATTGCAGGAGGCACATGGCCAGCTCCAGGAATACGCGCTGCATGCTGAGGAAATGGCCGTGGTCCAGGAGCGCAACCGGCTGGCGCGCGAGATGCACGACACGCTAGGCCACAGGCTGACGGTGGCCGCGGTCCAGTTGGAGGGCGCACAGCGTCTTTGTGCGACAGATCCCGAGCGGGCAGAGGATATCGTCGGGACGGTACGCGAGCAGGTGCGCGACGCACTGGCCGAGCTACGGAGCGCGGTGGCCACGCTGCGGGCCCCGATCGAGGCAGACCTTCAATTGCGCAGCTCGCTCCAGCGGCTGATCACCAATTTCCAGGATGCGACCGGACTGAGTGTCCATCAGATGCTGCCAGAGGAGATGCCGCATCTTCCGGGACCGTACCGGATGGCCATCTACCGCACCGCACAGGAAGCGCTGACCAACATCCAGAAGCACGCCCAGGCGCAACGGGTGTGGCTGATGCTAACCATCAGCCATGATAGGGTGAGCCTGCTCGTCGGGGACGACGGTCAAGGAATCTCGCTCAGAAAGGACCAACCCGGGTTTGGCCTGCGCGGCATGCGGGAACGGGCTGCCCAATTGGGTGGAGAGTTGCACCTGGAAGCCAGGAAAGGTGGGGGCACTCAGGTCTCTTTCTGGCTGCCGCTGCCAGCGCCGGAGGACAGCACCGATGACTGATCAGATCCGCATCCTGCTGGTGGATGATCAGAGGCTTATGCGAGAGGGACTGCGCATCCTGCTAGAGATGGAGCCGGACCTGGAGATCGCAGGCGAAGCCACCAACGGGGAGGAAGCACTCACAGCCTACGCCGAGATCGAACCGGACGTTGTGCTCATGGATGTGCGCATGCCGGGCATGGACGGGGTGGAGGCCACCTGGCGCCTGCGCGAACGATGGCCCTCGGCCCGCATCATCATCCTGACCACCTTTGACGACGACGAGTACGTCTTTGAGGGATTGCGCGCGGGCGCGCGGGGCTACTTGCTCAAGGATGTATCAGGGCACGACCTTGCCGATGCGGTGCGCACCGTCGCCGATGGCGGGGCCCTGATCGAGCCTTCAGTGGCGCGCAGGGTAGTCGCCGAATTCGCCCGCATGGCGCCGCCGAGCCGCCCGCCCGACCAGGGGCTGGCGGAACCCCTCTCGGAGCGTGAGAGCGAAATCCTGCAGCTTGTGGCTCAGGGTCTGACCAACCGCGAGATTGCGAACCAGCTGAGCCTGGCCCAGGGCACAGTCAAGAATTATGTCACCACCATCCTGCAGAAGCTGGGCGCTCGAGACCGGACGCAGGCAGCGCTGAGGGCCCGGGAGTTGGGGTTGCTCTAGCACACACCCAATGAGCCACACCACTGAGGAGCCAAGATGCTGATCAAATCGTATGAGCTGGAGATTGCCATCTCTACCCACGACACACAGGACTTTGAGTACGAAGCCATCGCCCATTTGGATACCGATATCCGAGAGGTACTGCCCTATCTGAATGCCACGCTCAGCCGGGGCATCTACAAGCCGGGGAGGCCGTCGCTGGCCTGGCACAAGGACGGGCACAACATCACCTTCTGGTCCGACCGTATCGCCGCAGATGGCCTGGAGAGCCGGGAGCATGCAAAGGAAATCATTGACTCGCTGGTAGCACTGGTCAATGAGACCTGGGAGCGTAGGGAGGAGATCGAGCCGGACAATACAACCCATGAGCGACGACAACCCCTGGAGCTATATCGCCTGCTGCCCCGGACCAACTGCAAACGCTGTGGCGAGGAGACCTGCTTTGCCTTTGCCCTCAAGCTGGCAGCGGGCCAGGCAGATCCAGAGGGCTGCAGCCCCATGTACGAGGAAAAGGCCCATGCCGGGCAGCGCGCCCAACTGGAGGCATTGCTGGCCAAAAAGTGGCCCACCCTGTAGCACCGCTTGCGGCAGGCAGGCGCCGGGTAGCGTTGAGGACTCTAACTCCCTTGTTTCGTATCCCCCACCCGGACACTCCAGTCTACAGGGATCGGTTCGCCCAGGACTGGCTCCGGCTTGAATAGGTTCAGATCCAGCCAGGCGCGGGTCAGCGCGAATACCTCGCGCAATTCATACCAGGTTGCACGAAAGTACGGGCGGCGGTCAGCGACGACGCCCACCGCCTCCAGGCCGAGACGGTCGCAGGTGTACAACGCCCGGGGCAGATGGAAAGCCTGCGTGACCAGGATCGCCTGTTCCAAGCCAAATATCGCGGAGGCCCGGTAGCAGCTATCGTACGTCCGCCGCCCGGCATAGTCCAACACCAGGTCTTCAGAAGGCACCCCTTGGGCCTCCGCGTAGGCAGCCATCGCCGCTGGCTCATTATAGTCCGCGATCCGATTGTCACCTGTCAGCAGCAGCTTGTTGACCCTGCCCGCCTCGTACAGGTCAATGGCAGTATCCATCCTGTCAGCCAGGGCACTGCTCAGGCGCCCGCCGGGCGAGTAGCCAGCGCCCAGGACAATCGCGGCTGGACTCGATGGAGCCTCGAGCGCATTCGCATACACCCGCTCCGCGGTCTGCTGCCCCACCCAGGCCCGCAGAGCCACGGGGGCCAGCAGGACGGCTATACCAGCCAGCAGCGCAGCGACTGCGATCAAGATCAGCCTCCTCACGTACCTGCTCCCGCGCTCTCTGCAAGCACCTGTCGCTGCAGCTCCAGCAGTTGGCCAATGCCAATCTCCGCCAGGTCGAGAACAGCCTGAAGCAGCCTGCGATCGAAAGCCACGCCTTCGGCGGTGCCCTGCACTTCCACAAATCGACCAGCCCCGGTCATGACGATGTTAAAGTCCGCGGTGGCCCCCGAATCTTCCTCGTAGCACAGATCCAGCATCAGCTGCCCATCCACCGGGCCCAGGCTGGTGGCTGCCACCTGGGTGATCAACACATCGGGCAGCACAAGCCCCTGCTCCATCAGGCGCTGTAGCGCCAGTGCCAGCGCCACATACCCCCCAGTGATGGACGCTGTGCGCGTGCCACCATCGGCCTGGATCACGTCGCAGTCGATGATGACCGTCCGCTCACCCAGCTTGTCCAGGTCTACGGCGGCGCGCAGACTGCGCCCGATCAGGCGTCGGATCTCTTGCGTACGCCCCCGCAGCCCACCTACCTCGCGGCGCGTTCGGCGGTGCGTGGAGCGCGGGAGCAAGGCGTATTCGGCCGTCACCCAGCCAGATCCGCTGCCAGAGCGCCACCTGGGCACCGAATCCTCTACTGTAGCGTTGCACAGCACCCGCGTCTCGCCCACCTCAATCAGCACAGAACCCTCAGCGTACTCGACATATCCGGGTACCATGCGAACCGGACGCATCTCGTTCCACGCTCTCCCGTCAAATCT
>JASFLR010000125.1:0-7508 GCA_050117995.1 Anaerolineae bacterium | reverse complement strand
TGCGCTGCCCCAACGGTATAGGTTCCGTTTCCCGGGCCAACCTCAAGAACCGTCATGCCCGGTTCCAGCCCGTGCCGCACCGCCGTCTCGTATGGCGGCTGGAACCTGCGTCGCCATGGGTTGTCGATGAGATCGGCCATGAATTCGGGCATCGGAAACTTGTGAAAGCGGCGCACGATCCGCACCATCGCATGTAGCAAGACGAACAGAATCGGAATCGCGAGCACTGCCCCAATAAGGTAGGCCAGGATCACGCGGCTTCCCCTATCCTGTCAAACATCTTGACCTGTGGTTCTGCCAGGATGGCCCGCTCAGGACACTGCTTGACACATGCCGTGCATTGGCAGCAATCCTCGAAACGCACTGCGCGAGATTTCTGCCGGCCATCCTGTCTATACAACGCGTACACGGCCTTGGGACAGACCTCTACGCAAGTTGCACAGCCCGTACAACGTTCTGGGTCCACCTCGAGCGTAAAAGGCATCTCGAGATCGTAGCCGATCAGGGCCCAGAGCTTCAGGATACGGGGCCATCGCTCGGCATAGTAGGCCACCGTCGCCCCTGCCCGAAGCGGGCTGGTGCCATCCAGGTCAAACCCAAGAACGAGCGCCACGGCCAATATGGCGAGGCTCCAACCCACGATAGAACCACTTGTCCAATCCCCGACAAGGAGTCCGTATGCGACCACCCCTGCTGCACCCAAGAGACCAAGGATGAGCGTCTTGACCAAACCCACCGGTCCTGGGACGTAGCGCGAAACTTGCTCAAACAGAGCAAACAGAAAGAGAGAGAATCCCCAGATCATTGCCAACGCGCCAGGAAGCATGCGCCAGTCAAAGATCGCGACCGGGATGGCAACCATAACCGAGAGCAGCCCCCCCCACATTGCCGCCATCTCCAGCCGGTCGCGCAGTGGGAAAGCAACCCTGCGCATGTCTGCGCTCTTGCTGAGACCTCCTGCAAGGTATCCCGGTATATCGGCTGCATAGACGGGCCCGAAGTCGCAGCGCCAGCCGGTCTCCCGCTCGATCCGCACGACATCTATGCCTGTGGCCGAAAGTTGGGGCAGGATCAGCGTCCGGTGGTCGACCAGATCAGCGATGCGGCTTGTCTTGACCACCGATATGACCGAGTGCGCATTGAACATACCTCCGGAGGCCGAACACCAGACGTTGATTCCGCGGCTCGGGGCGACCAGAAGCCAGCAGTCCAGCCCCTGAAGCGCCCTGAGGACGCGACGCACCGTCAGGTCGAAATTGCACGTCACCAATACCGGCGCATCTGGGCCAGGGTTGCCGATAGCGCGCAGCCCGGTCCTGGTCGGAAACGGGAAGAGTCGAAACAGCGTCTCGACGACGGCCATCAACCGATCAAGCATGATCACACCACCCTCTCTGCGATAATCAGCTTCATCGTTCCCAGGAGATACTCCCCAGTGCTTGCGATATGAAAACCCGCCGCCGCAATTCGCGCCTCGAGGCGGGCAACTCGACGCGTAGTGTTCTGTGTCAGCACAAAGGCAAGGATGACGAAAGGCAGCCTGAAGAGAAAGCTTCCGATCCTGCCCAGTGTCGATCCGGGCATCACCTCGTCCGCAATCATGAGTTGGCCCCCGGGTCGCAGAACTCGCCTGCACTCGGCCAGGGTGTACTCAATCTCGTCATCTGACAACTCGCTGAAGACCAGCGTGCTGACTACGCAGTCCAATGACGCATCCGAGAAAACGGTGTCCAGCTCAACAGCCCCCATCTCTCGCAGCTCGATCCGGTCTCCCAACTCTTCCTCTCGCACACGTCGAGCAGCCTGAGCCAGCATTGGCGTCGCTATGTCAATTGCGGTAACGCGAGCACCTCTGCGGGCCAGGATCACTGCCAGTGCGCCCGTCCCACAGCCAATATCCAGCACACGAGCGCCAGCGCTCACCCTTGCTGCAATATCCTGTCGCACCTGTTCAAGCCGCCCAAGCGTGAGCACGCGCATGCCACGTTCATACCGCTGCGGTGCCGACTCAAGCACTTTCATGTAGACATAGGACATCTCGCGCCCTCGATCTCCAATACGGATTGGTTGTAGCCCGTTGCCATCCCTTCCATAGACCGCATTCCCTACTCGAGACGCCTTCGCAGGAAAAAGACCGTCGTGATATTGATCACCAAGCCCAGTCCCGCCAGACTCAACAACTCTTTCCAGAAAATGCTCACGCCGGCCCCCTTCAGCAAGATGCCGCGCAGCACCAAAAGCCAGTGCTTGATCGGTACAAAATTGGCGATCCGTTGTAGCAGCCAGGGCATATTCTCTACGGGAAAGGCAAAGCCAGAAAAGACCACCTCAACCATCATCAAGGTGAACGCCAGCAGCAACGCCTGAGCCTGAGTCCTGGATACCGCCGAAATCAGCAGCCCCCACACCATCTCAATCAGCAGGTAGAAGAAAGCGATGACCAGCAGCAAGCCCCAAGATCCCCGCATCGGCACCTTGAAGACAAAGACAACCAGGCTGAGCATAATCAGGAAGCTCAAATAGGACAGTATGAGCACCGGCAGGGCCTTGCCAAAGATGATCTCGGTGGTACGCAGAGGAGTGACCAAGAGCTGCTCCATGGTACCTAGCTCTCGCTCCCTGGCGATACCGAGCGAGGCCAGCATGAGCGCTACACCGACCAGCATGAAGCCCAGCTCCGACGGGACCTCATAGTTGGACGTCTTGAGTTCCTCGTTGAACCAAACCCGTGTATCCACATCTATGACCTGCCCCCACTGGTCGACGGCGCGACCATATCGCTCCAATGCAACCTTTTGGGCAAAAGCTGCCACGGCTCCCTCTGCGCCCATCTCAGCCACGCGCGCAGCGCTGGGGTCCGCCCCATCCAAGATGACCTGGACCTGTGCAGGGCCTTCGAGCCTCGACAGCTGCGCCTCGAATCCAGGCGGGATCACCACCGCCACCAGCGTCGTGCCGGCATCCACCAGATCAGCAGCGGCCGACTCAACCAGCGGATAGTGGGTGGCGTCAAGGGTGCCCGTGTTTTCCAAAACCTTCACCAACGCCCTGCTGGCTGCCGTGCGGTCCCGATCCACAACGGCAGTAGGGATATGGTCGATGTCGCCTGAGGTCGACCAGGCGACGAGGGACAGCTCTGTAGCCGGCCCGAGAAAGATGAATAGCAGGATCAACTTGTCGCGCCAGAGTTGGATCAGCTCTTTGGCCGCGAGGGCCCAAATCCGTGTCAGCATGCTACGCTATCTTCTTCTTGAATAGCAAGATGGCCAGCGTCATGAAAAGAATGGCCATGACCAGCAGTGCCAGGGCATAGGGCCATAGCACCTCCAGACCCTGGCCCTTCAAGAAGACTCCCCGGCTAATCTGCACATAGTGTGTGCTCGGCACCAGGTAGGCCTCGAGCTTCATGACCGGCGCCATACTGATCAGCGGGAAGAAGATGCCCGACAGAAAAAAGCCAGGGAAGAAAAAGATCAGCATCGCGCCGAGCTGCGCTGCCTGCTGTGACTTGACGAAAACCGACATCAGCATGGCAATAGCCAGCGACGCCAGCAAGAAGGCCAACGACAGCAGGAGGTATAGGGCAAAGCTACCCCTGAATGGAGCGCCAAACCAGTACACGGCGACTGCAGCGCACAAAACCACGCCCACCAGCCCGCTAGAGACATAGGGGATCAACTTGCCAATCAGCAATTCAGCGCGGCGGATGGGTGTCGCGATCAACTGCTCCAGGGTGCCGTGCTCCTTCTCCCGTGTGAGGGCCAAGGTGGTCGTCACCGCCGGCATGGCAAGCACCACGGCGATCAAAGCCGGCAGAAAGCCAATAAGGATTTTCAGGGTCGGATTATACCAGGTACGCACGCGCAGATCTATGGGATTCAGCGCAGCCTCACCCAGGACCAGCCCGGATCTGCCGGCCACCTCGCGCACTACCTCCAGGGCAAACTGCCCGGTATAGCCCCCCACGAAGCTCATGGCCGTGTTTGCAGTGTTGGGCTCAGTGCCTTCCACAAGAAGCTGGATATCAGCTTCACGGCCGCTCTGCAGGGCCTGCTCAAATCCAGGAGGGATCACGATGGCGGCTTTGGCCTCGCTGGTCATCAACCAGCGCTCCAGATCCCTATAATCGTCGGCAATGTAGCGCACGAGCACATCGCCTGTGCCCCCCAGACCAGCGATGTAGCGGCGCGAAAGATTCGTCCCATCCCGGTCCATCACCGCCACAGCTACATGCTCAATATCAACCATAAACGTGTAGGCCATAACCAGTAGCAGAAACACTGGCGAGACGGTTACCAAGATGGCTGTACGCCGGTCGCGCACGATATGGCGCGTCTCCTTGCGCACCACCGCCCAGGTTCGCAGTAGGTTCATCGAAACCCTACCAAAGACTTGACAGGGTGGAACATGTGCCACGCCTTTCCTTCTTGCCAGACAGAACCCTAGCCCTTGATCTTACGCATCAGCCACAAGCACACCAGGCCAAAGCCCAGCGGGTCGCCTATGGCAAGGATCGTAGTCAACCAGCCTGGGTTGAAACCCAGTGCAGGCAGCAGCCACTTTGCTTCGACATAGGCCAAGAGAGCTGACAGGATGGCACACACCAGGATATCTCCTGCCAGTCCATAGGGACGCTTGCTCTTGAACAAGACGGGAACAAGCCATCCCAGCACGACGCCGAGAATCGCAGTCACAATGGCGATCAGCAACGGTCCTGACATCTCCGCCTCCTCGCAATTGCTTCACTTGCCTCGATATCCAGAAAGCAAATGCTATCCGACGAGCCATCACGGCAACGCTCAGACCTCTACCTGAAGGCCCTGCAGCAGCGTATCCACAAACGCAGCGCTCACACGTTCCACATCGATCTCCGGGATGAACATGGCATAGGCTGCGAGGCCGTCGTAGGCTGCAGACATGGCCCACACCAGCCCGCGCGCGTCAACCTCTTTGAACTCACCCGTGCTGATCCCCTCCTCGATCACAGTCACCATATAGTCCGCGTATTCCTGCAGCACTTCGATCCATAGCTGGGCTGATTTCTGCTGGCCCTGCCCCGACGCCCAGTAGCTCAGAAAAGCTACCAGAACCTGCTGCGCCTCCGCGACAAAACGATCCATATTCTTCGCCAGAGCCCGCAGTTTCTCGGATGCGGTCCCACCGCCCTCCAAGGCGGAGGTCATCTCCGTGCCAAAATCTGCAAAGTACTCCAGGATGGCCGCGTCAAATAGCTCTTCCTTGCTGTCAAAGTACCAGTAGATCGTCCCCTGGCTCACCCCGGCGTGCGCAGCAACATCCGACACGCTGGATACGTGAAAGCCCTTCTGGCTAAAGACCGCGAGCGCCGAGGCCAGGATCTGGCTTCGACGCTCTTCACGCATCTGTTCCCTTCTGCTAGCAGCTTCGCTCATGGCACGTCTTCCTTCTCTGCTACAGGCTGACTGACTGATTAGTCAATCGACAGTATACCATGTGCTCTTGCTTTTGTCAAGGAGATTATCCCGGCATTTCGCTCCAGAATCGATTTGGGGTTGCCCCGGAGCCTGTGTGTGGTTACTGCTGGGCGCCTGGGGTGTGCCGGAACAGAAGAGTCATGCCGCCTCTTCGGGCTAGAGCGAGTTTGTGTCGATGGCGCTCTGTAGCTCGGCAAGGGCGCGTCGCGCGTAGGCTGCGTAACGCTCCCGTTTCTTGCGAACTGGTGGATCGAGCGGGGGCAACAAACCAAAATTCGGCTTCATGGGCTGGAAGCCGTCAGGCTCGGCGTTCGAAACATAGTTGCACAGGGCACCGATCATCGTCGAAACCGGGAAAGAGACCGGATCCAGCCCGTCTACCAGACGCGCGGCATTCATTCCAGCCACAAATCCACTGGCGACAGACCCAATATACCCCTCGGTGCCCGTAATCTGACCTGCAAAAAAGAGGTCCGCACGACTGCGGAACTGCATGGTGGGGAGTAACAACGACGGCGCATTGATGAAGGTATTGCGATGCATCTGCCCAAAGCGAACAAACTCGGCCTGCTCGAGTCCCGGAATGAGTCGGAAGACGCGCTCTTGCTCGCCCCAGGCCAGGTTCGTCTGAAAGCCAACGAAATTATACAGTGTAGCAGAGTGGTTGTCCTGCCGTAGCTGTACGACAGCATGGGGGCGCCGGCCAGTGCGTGGGTCAGTAAGGCCAACAGGCTTCAGGGGACCAAAGGCCAGTGCGCGTTCCCCCCGCTCAGCCAGCACCTCCACTGGCAGGCAGGCTTCAAAGAATTTGGGATCCTCCCGCTCAAAGTCACGCAGGGCGATGGTCTCAGCGTTCACCAGTTCCTCGACAAAACGCTCGTACTCGCCCTGGCTCATGGGACAGTTGATATAGTCACCTGCCCCTTCCCCACGGCCGTAGCGGCTGGCGCGAAAGGCGACGGACATGTCTATCGACTCAGCCGTGACAATTGGCGCCATGGCATCGTAGAAGTAGAGATAGATCGAGCCAGTCATCCCTGCCACAACGTCAGCGAGAGCCGGCGAGGTGAGAGGGCCGGTCGCCACCACAACCGGAAGTCCCTGGGCGATGTCTTTCACCTCCTCGCGATGCAGTGTGATCTTCGGATGACCCTCAACCCGCTCAGTGACCCTCTGTGCGAACGCGTCACGGTCCACGGCCAGTGCGCCTCCGGCAGGGACTGCAGTCTCATCAGCGCAGGCCACGACCAAGGAGCCCAGCCGGCGAAGCTCCTCTTTGAGCAGGCCTGGCGCACGATCGACGAGCTTTGAGCCCAAGGAATTCGAACACACCAACTCAGCCAGCAGTCCCGTGACGTGGGCGGGCGTCATCTGGCGGGGACGCATCTCATAGAGCGCTACCGCCAGTCCACGCTCTGCCGCCTGCCAGGCCGCCTCGCTTCCAGCCAAGCCACCCCCAATCACCATCAGGTCAGGCATCCGCCCCTCCCTGTCCCGGTAAAAGTTCGCCCACCATAGAGATCAGATCGTCGGCGTCAAACGGTTTGTCGACGTAGTGATTGACTCCCAAGGTTGCGGCCTCCTGACGCAGCGAGGCCGAACCGTAGCCGGTCATAACGACGATTGGCACTTTTGCATCGAGGTAGCGAACCCCTCTGATAAGCTCGAGCCCGCTTACGCCCGGCATGCGCACATCAGCGATAATCAGATCATAGGTCCCATTGGCCATGGCGCTGAGGGCCTCCTCACCTGAATAGGCTGTATCAACCTGACAACCGGGATAGTCAAGCTGCAGGGTTTGACCCAGCGATTGGGCCAGGCGCTTCTCGTCATCCACAATCAGAACTCTGGCACCCATCCTTCTCCCTCCAGATCCATTATACCATACTGCAATTGACTTTCGCAATTGGATGGTTTGTGCTATACTTCAGTAGGGAGGGCACTATGCGAGCTATCGACATCATCGCACGGAAACGAGACGGCATGGCACTCAACGCCGAAGAGATCGATTTCTTTGTCCAGGGATTCACCCGGGGCACAATTCCTGACTATCAG
>JASFLR010000124.1:0-7508 GCA_050117995.1 Anaerolineae bacterium | reverse complement strand
GATGGTGGGCAGCTGCAGATGAAGATCGTGGACAATGGCCCGGGGTTTGATCCGGCCCACGATAGCGGCGATAGGCACTATGGCCTGCGGGTGATGGGCCAGCGGGCCGAGCGCATCGGCGGGGAACTGGCCGTATATTCGGCGCCAGGCCAGGGCACACGGATAGAGGTGTGCGTACCGCTGGACGGAAACACCGGGAGGACAGCATGAAAATCCTACTGGTCGACGACCATGGCCTATTCCTGGAAGGCCTGCAAAACTTACTCCGAGCCGGGGGGTACCAGGTGGTCGGCGCGGCCAGCAATGGCCTGGAGGCCCTCGAGCTGGCGCGGTCACTGGGCCCTGACGTCATCCTGATGGACGTCCGGATGCCGCAATGCGACGGGCTGACCGCCACGCGCTTGATCAAGGCGGAGATGCCGGACATCAAGATCGTCATGTTGACCACCTCGGCGGACGATGCCGACCTGTTCGAGGCGATCAAGAGCGGGGCGACTGGGTATCTATTGAAGAGTCTGCAGCGTGATGAGTTGTTTGATTATCTGGCTGGGCTGTCGCGCGGGGAGGCGCCGCTGTCCCGGGAGCTTTCGGCCCGCCTGCTGCGCGAGTTCGCCCACCAGGCCGAAGCGCTGGACGAGCGCGCGACCGCCGGGCAGCCCGGCAGTGCTCCCAATCCGGATCTGACCCCTCGCCAGCAAGAGATCCTGGCCTTGGTGGCCGACGGGTTGACCTACAAAGAGGTCGGGGCGGCGCTAAGTTTGAGCGAGAACACGATCAAATACCACATGGGCGAAGTGCTGAAACGCCTGCACCTCAGGAACCGTGAGCAAGTGGTGGCCTACGCTCACCGCACAGGACTAGTACAGTGAGCATAGGTCGCCCTCGAGACGAGGGCTAGAGCCCAGTGTACGCTCGCGGCTATCCCCAAGTATAGTCGAACCCAGTTCTGCCTATCCCCAGGGATAGTCTCGCCAGCCGCGAGACTATCCCTTTTCTATCCCCGCAGGGAGGTTACAAGCCTTCCGCTGCCTGCTATACTGAAGCCATGAATGAGCAAGTGGTTCTGCTGTACGGGCAGTCGTTGTTGCTGGCGGGTGTGGCGGCGGGTCTGGCTGAAGTACCGGGATTCCAGGTAGAGCGGGTCTCGACCTGGGCCGACGCCGGCCGGATGCTGGCCGAGCAGATGCCGGACGTTTTGATCTTCGAGCTGAAGGGTATCTGCGAAGGCCATCTCCTGGCCCTGCTGCTGGAGAATCCTCACCCGACCATGGTCGGCCTCGACACCGAATGCAACCAGGCGGTGCTGCTTTCGGGGCGGGCCGCCCGATCGCTCACACTGGACCAGTTGTCCATCCATTTGCGTGAACAGTGTGCGCGGCAGGTGGCGGACCCCACCACGCTACCGGGCGCCTGACGGGGAGAGTCGTGTTGATTCTTGCCTTGATGGATGCCAGCGCCAACAGCGACTGTTTGCCGCATCCTGATCATGATCGGGCTTGCGCCACGCCGCCCAAGCCCCACGAGAGAAGCTAAAGGAGGAAAGATGAAACGGTTGATCTATCTATCGATGGTGATGATGCTACTGGTCGGGCTACTACCCGCGGAGGCGTTGGCGCAACCGCCCGAACCGAGCGAACCGGTCCGGCCCGCAGAGGCCAGGAATGACGGGTTAGGCAATGCCTCTGACACCGCGTCTACACAGACCTTGACAATGGCAGTCACACCCGCGGGTGGTGGTACGACCACGCCGTCCGTTGGTGTGTACACCTATGATCAGAACTCGGTTGTTTCGATTACAGCCATGCCGGCTGAAGGATACGAATTCAACTATTGGAGCCCTGCCGATCCCCCTGGGGATCCCATTGCTAATTTTACTCAAGCTTCGACCACTGTGACGATGGATGCTGATTACACCGTCACAGCTCATTTTGCCCCGATAGTCCATACACTGACGATCAATACGGTTGGCAGCGGAACAGTCACAAAGAACCCAGATATTGATGGTCCCTACAACTATGGTACCGAGGTGGTGCTGAATGCCATACCGGATAGTGGTTGGGTCTTTGACGGTTGGAGTGGTGACCTGAGTGGTCTTAATAACCCAACCTCCATCATCATGGACGCCGATAAATCCATTACGGCGACATTTTCAGTCAACGCTATTGATGTGCTGCTGGTAGCGGCTGATTTTGATGCATATGAGGATGGTGTTCCCACCTGGAGTCAGGTGTCTACCGGCAACCAGCCCACAATCAGTCCATACAGTGGATCGGGAATGGCTAAGTTCAACGCTTATTATTGCCAAGGGTCGTCGCGTCTCCAAACCCCTAATCTTGACCTGAGTGGTACCGAAACGCCGCAGGTCTCCTTCTGGATGTCCCACGACAATGATTACTCATATGCAATTGACAGTGTCCAGATCCAGGTCTCGGTGGATGGTGCAAACTGGACGGATGTGGGAGAGCCGATCTTGCGTCCCGATTCCTCCTGTGAGACAGCCTGCTGGAAGCAGCATACTTTTTCCCTGCCAAGCGACTTTCAGGTTAACGGTGTCTACCTTAGCCTCGTCGGAAATGGCTACGAAGGCAATCATTTTTACCTGGACGATATCGCCATCACCCAAGGCGCTACCATTTTGGAGGAGAGCTTTGAAGATTCCGGGCTACCTGCGGGATGGGCTCAGGAAATTGCCCCCTGGCCGGGTGGATATTTGGAGCAAGCGCTGGAAGCCTTCGGCGACCTGGGCGCGGTTGACCACTTTTATGCTGGTGCTGGTAGCGAGACCCCTACACTGTCAGCGCTTCAGGCATACGACGTGGTGGTGACCTGGGCATTTGAGCCTTATGCCTATCCAGAAACTTTGGGCAACAACCTGGCTGCCTATGTGGGAGTTGGCGGTAAGGTGATCAATCTGAATTATTCTATGGATAATACTGGGAATTATTCCCTTGGCGGTGAGTTTGTTACTGGAGATTTTGTCGCTATGTGGGGCAGCCAAGGCTCTACTGGTGGCGGGTGCCTAGGCACCTATGATGACACTCACCCAATCATGCTGGGCATCACCGATATTTGCGAAACATGGGGGCCTGAATATGGGCTAACACTCACTACGGGATCCAGTGAAATAGCCCGATATGATAATGAATACTTGTATGTCCCATTGGTAGCAGCCAAGGACGACCGCACGGTGGTGTCGATCAATGCCTACGCAGGTTATTCGCGTGAAATTAGCGGGGATATTGATGTACTGATCCACAACGCCATCCTGTGGCTGGCGCCATCTCAGGCAACGACCTGGGTCGTCAACGCGGTCGATGACACGGACGACGGATCCTGCAATGGAGATCACTGCTCCCTGCGCGAGGCGGTGAACTACGCTGCTGCCGGTGACCGGATCGAGTTCGACCTGGCGATACCCGCAACGATCACACTGGGAGGAAGCCAGATCGTGATCGACAAGGACCTGACGATCGTCGGTCCGGGCGCGGACCAGCTTGCCATCAGTGGTGCGAACCTCAGCCGCGTTTTTAACTTCCCCGACGCTTACGATGACTTTTTCGTGACAGTATCAGGGCTGACCATTAGAGACGGCTCTGCAGATGCCGGTGGTGGCATCTACCTCGGGCACCATGTCACGCTGACGATGAACGACTGTGTGATCGGTCCCGGGAACACCGCGAGCGTGAACGGCGGCGGGATAGCGAACGTGAGAGGGGTACTGACGCTGAACCGCTGCACGGTTATGCAGAACCACGCCCCGGACTTCGCAGCGGCTGGTGGTATCTTCGCGAGCGGTGCCAATGAAACTGGTAGCTTGACGACTCTGATCAATTCCACAGTTAGCGGTAATGATACCAACAACTCTGGCGGTGGTATCTATGCAAGAAGCGCGGCTACAGTCAGCCTCAATCATTGCACCGTCACCGGCAATACTGCAAATGGCGACAACGGTTTCGGTGGCGGTGGTGGAATCACCATTCAAACATATGCAATCGTACAGCTACAGAACACCATCGTTGCCGGCAACGTGGATCTGGCAACTACGAATACCCCTCTACACGATTTATCCAGATTTACCAGCTATCCCCAAGGAACCCTGACTTCCCTGGGCGGCAACCTGATTGGCGATAGCACGGGCGCTTCCATTACCTGGGACTCAAGCGACCAGGTTGGTGACAGCATGACTCCGATCGACCCCTTACTGGCTGCGTTAACGCTCAACGAACCCGGCTCCACACCCTCCCATGCCCTGCTGACGGGCAGCCCGGCGATCGACGCAATCACAACCTGCTTGGTAGACGTGACCACCGACCAGCGCGGTGTAGATCGCCCCCAAGGGGATGGTTGCGACATCGGCGCTTTTGAAATCGTTCCAGCAGTCAATCAGCCCCCACTAGCCCTGGATGATTACGAGCAAGTCTATGGGTGGCCCCCTTCAGAAGAGCCAGGTTTCTTCGTGGTCCCAGTTCAGGACGCCGAAGGAGACGCCCTGACGATAAAATCGATTATTCAAAGCGACCCTACCAACCAGGGCACGGTCAGCGGCATTGGAGCAGAGTGCATGGCTCCTAACGATTGCTACGCTGAATTTTCTTATATATCACCGGATACGATTCCTGCAGGCAGAATGTCGTTCTCCTTCACCTACCAGGTAAATGACGGCACGGACGACTCGAACATTGCCGCCGTCATGCTATCGGTTGGATATGGCCTGCCTGAATCTGGCGCAGGCCGCAAGCTCGCTGCGGAAAACGACCCGACAACGATCACTTTGTCCGGTGAAGGGATTGCCCCACTGAGTTTTATCAAGCTCGATGACCCGCAGCACGGCACCCTGGGAGATCCAGCGGAGGCGCAATGCACACATCATACAGATGAAGGGGAGGATTTCTACTCCTGCACTTCGACCATTGTATACACGCCCGAAGCTGGATACAATGGCGAAGACCAGTTTAGTTTCCTTGCCTTTGATGGAGTAGCCTACAGCAGGGAAGTTGTCCAACCACTGTGGGTTGCGCCTAACACCCCTCCAACAACCCAGGATGTTACATTGGTTAGCTCTGCGATTCCCATAAACATCATCCTGGAAGGCACCGACGATGACTGGGTAACGGCATCCTTTGGAGATTTCACTTATGATCTTCATGACGAATTGACCTTAATCATCGACAGCCCTCCCAGCTTCGGAACGCTGGAGATGGTAGGATATACGGAATGCAGGAGTGAGGATGCAGGAGGGGACACTGTCCACATATGTCAGTTCCCCGTGCGCTACACGCCTACCAGCGGAGAGGCTGTCCAGGACAGCTTTACTTTCCACATCAACGATACCCACTATGACTCAAACGTTGCCACCGTGACCTTCAGAGACCCCATCACATTGATAGTCAACGCCACAAATGATGTCAAGGATGGCACCTGCGATACAACCCACTGCAGCCTGCGCGAGGCAGTAGACTATGCCGCATCGGGCGACCAGATCGAATTTGATCTGACATATCCCAATACAATCACCCTCGGCGGTAACGAGATCCTCATCGACAAAAATCTTACCATTGTCGGACCAGGCGCAGACAAGTTAGCCGTTAGCGGAAATGATTCCAGCCGCGTCTTCCACATTCAAAATTCATTAGGTCCCGATTACCCTGTCAGCGTAACCATGTCAGGGTTAACCATCAGAGACGGTGGTGAACCCGAATATGGTGGTGGGATTTTGAGTGACTACAACACCACCCTGGTATTAAATGATTGTGTAATTGGCCCAGGAAACATTGTAACATATGCTGGTGGTGGTCTGAGTGTCCAGGGGAGCGAAGTTACCCTCAACCGCTGCACTGTCTATGGGAACCATGGCACCGGAATTATTGGAGGTGCGGGCATCTTTGTCCAAAGCAACGGCATAATAACCTTGACCAATTCCACCGTCTCCGCGAATGTCACCAACAATTACGGTGGTGGGATAACTGCTTGGTATGAAGGAACCGTAAACTTGATCCACAGCACCGTCACCGCCAATATTGCCAACGAAGATTATAATGTTAGTTCAGCCGGCGCCGGAGGTGGGCTTTACATCCGCGACGGTGGAACAGCCACAATCCAAAACAGCATCATCGCTGGAAATACAGACCTCTCAACAATCCACGATCCTTGGAACGATGTATACCTATATACAAGTGATTACGGGAACGGAACCCTTACCTCTTTGGGTGGCAACCTGATCGGCGATGGCACCGGCTCTAACGGTTGGATTACCTCAGACCTGGTAGGTACTGCTACAAATAAAATCGATCCCCAGTTGGCTACCCTAGCCCTGAACTCCCCAGGCACGACACACACCCATGCACTTATAGAAGGCAGCCCAGCGATCGACGCGATCAGCTGCCTCACAGAGGTGACCATCGACCAGCGCGGCGTTGACCGCCCGCAAGGTTCCGCCTGCGACATCGGCGCCTTCGAGCTGGAAGTGGCTCTAACCGACCACACGGTGACCTTTGATGCCAACGGTGGGACGGGCACGATGGCGCCGCAGACTGCGAACACCTCGACCGCGCTGACGCCGAACAGCTTCACCCGGACCGGCTACTCCTTCAGAGGCTGGAACACGGCGACTGATGGCACAGGCGTTAGCTATGCCGACGGTGCGCTCTACGACTTTTCGGCCGATGTCACCCTCTACGCCCAGTGGACGATCAACCAGTACAGTGTCACCTACGATGGTAATGGCAACACTGCAGGCACAGTCCCGATTGACACATCGAACCCCTACGACTCTGGAGCGACGGTGACGGTGCTTGGCAACTCTGGCTCGTTGCTGAAAACCGGCTACACCTTCACCGGCTGGAACACCCAAGCCAATGGCTTGGGCACCAACTACGGTGCTGATGACACGTTCGTGATCGGTGCAGCCGACGTCACTCTGTACGCAGAATGGAAGTTGCTCCCAGCCGATGCTGATGCGGATGGGGTAGCGGACGATTTGGACAACTGCCCCGCGATCTACAACCCCAACCAGGAGGACGCCGACAGCGACGGCCTGGGTGATGCTTGCGACCCAGACGATGACGGAGATGGTGTGCTTGACGTCACAGATAACTGTCCGCTGATCTCCAACGTCGACCAGGAGGACGCCGACGGTGACGGCCTGGGTGATGCTTGCGACCCAGACGACGACAACGACGGCGTGACTGACGGCAAGGACAACTGCCCCTATGTCGCCAACGTCGACCAGAAGGATATCGACGCCGACGGCCTGGGCGATGCCTGCGACCCCGAGATCTCGGTTGACAAGCTGACAGCCGTGGGTGCGACCGCGGGCGATGATCTCTACATCCTGACCGGCACGCCCATCGTCTGGCGCTACACGGTAAGCAACGCCGGCTATGTGCCGCTCGGTAACATCTCGGTGACGGACAGCGAGACGGGGGTGACACCAGTCTACGTCTCCGGCGACACCAACAAGGACGACGTCCTCGACCTGAAGGAGACCTGGGTCTACAAAGCTGAGGGTA
>JASFLR010000123.1:0-7521 GCA_050117995.1 Anaerolineae bacterium | reverse complement strand
GTGGTAACCAAAGACCACGTACCAGAAGCCCAGCGCCAGGCTGACGGTCACCCCGGCGGTGAATCCATCACCCGGCTGGTCGTGGCCGTACATCATATGTACCACTGCAATGACCATCGACAGCGGCAGCGACACATAGGCAAGCGCATGGACGAAGGGTGAGGTCTCGCGCCCGCCGATGCCCAACGTGGGCAGGTGGGACGTGATCGGCGGCGATATGCCTTCTGCCTTCTGCCCCGACTTGATGGCGGCGTAGCGCAGCAGGGTGTAGACACCCAGCCCAGCAAGACTGAACACAACGATCTCGATCAACGTGTCCAATGCCCGGAAATCGACGATGACGGCCCCGACGATGTCCTTGGCCCCGGTCAGGGCCTTGGCCGACTGTTCGTAATAGGGCGTCACCGCGCTGGCTCGCGGGCGGGAGGTCAGAGCCATGAGGGTTACAAACGCGACCACCGCGCCGCTTACCGTGGCGACGAGAGCGTTGCGGGCCAGGCTCAGCCGACCCTGCCGGGAATCACTCTCCTGCATGATCAACATGTCGGCCCTCCGGCGCTGCTCGCGTGGCAGGCGGGTCAGGGCCAGCAACAGGACGACCACGGTCAGTATATCGACCACCACCTGCACCAAGGCCACGTCGGGTGCCGGCTCCAGGACCATCACCACAGCGATAGCCAGACCAGACGCGCCCAGGGCGATGATGGCCGAAAAGTCGCGGCGCAGGACGATGGTCGCAGCGGCAGCGGCCACGATCACCAGCAGGGCAAAGACACGCAGCACGGCGAGCTCGCCCGTGAAATCGAGGCCGGGCATAGATAGGACCGCCAGCGACTCCCAGTTCGACAGGCCGCCAGAGCCGGCGACCAGGGCGAACACGCCCAACAGGATGACGGTCAGATAAGCGCGCAATTTGCCGCCTTGCATTCGCGTCGCCAGCGCCGAGGCGCGGTCGATCAGGCCAAAGAGACCAGCGTAAAGGGTGTTGAAACTCCATTGCTCGTCGACGCGCATTTGGAGCGCCCGCACCCGGTGCCGGGCCAGGAATAGCCCCAAGCCCAGGCTCACGGCTATCACCGACAGCAGCAGCGGCACGGTGATGCCGGTCCATAGGGCAAGCGAGACCTTGACCTTGCCGCCATAAACCTCGGCGGCGGCATCAGCCAGGAAACGAGCCAGGCTTTCCGGCTCGGGAAGCACGCCGACGGCCAGGGAAAGCAAGGCCGGAATGGCTGGTGCCAGTATCATGGCCCAGGGTGGATCGTGGGCATGAATGGCAGGGTCTCGCGGTTGGCCCAGGAATGTGTCCCAGATGAGCATGCCAGCCTGAGCCAGCACAAATGCGCCAGCGACGACCGTTGCAACGGGAAAGATCAGGTCCACGGCTGGCGGCACAGTGGGATGGGTGATCGTTGCCAACAACGTCTCTTTGGCCAGGAAGCCAAAAAGCGGCGGCAGGCCGGCCATCGACAGGGCTGCCACCAAGCCGGCTGTGAAGGAAAAGGGCATGACCCGGGCCAACCCACCCAGGCGACGCAGGTCGCGGCTGCCGGCCTCGTGATCGACACTACCCACCACCAGGAAGAGGGCGCTCTTGTACAGGGCATGGGCCACCACACCGACGACCAGCGCCTTGAAGGCTATCTCGGTATCCTGGCCGATGAGCACCACCAACACGCCCAACTGGCTGATGGTCGAGTAGGCCAGCAGTGACTTGAGATCGTTTTGCTTCAGACCCAGGTAGGCGCCGGTCAGCATGGTGGCCAAACCAAAGAGACTCAACAGCCAGAACCACAGGTCGGTGAAGCCCAGGGCAGGGTTGAGACGGGCCAGGAGATAGACGCCCGCCTTGACCATCGTCGCCGAGTGCAGGTAGGCGCTGGCAGGCGTCGGCGCGCTCATGGCGTCGGGCAACCAGATATGGAACGGCACCTGGGCGCTCTTGGTGAAAGCGCCAAGGGCAATCAGGCCCAGCATGGCCGGGTACAGGACGCTTGCCCGCAGCGTGTCGCCGCTGGTCAGAATGGTGATCAGGTCACTGCTGCCGGCGACGTAGCTCAGCAGTAGCAGCCCGATTAGCAGGGCAATGCCGCCCCCACCCGTGATAGAGAGGGACTTGAAGGCTCCCTGCCGAGCCGCTTCATCTTTGGACTTGTAGGCGATCAGCAGAAAGGAAGTAATACTGGTGCCTTCCCAGAAGACAAAGAGGGTTATGACATCGCCGGCGAGGACCAGGCCAAGCATGGCCATCATGAACAGCAGCAGGTAGGTCAGAAAACGCCACTCGCCCCAGGGCCGCTCCTCGCTCTTGAAATAGTAGCCGGCATAAACGACAACCAGTGTACCGATACCTGTAACCAAGAGGGCGAAAAGAGCACTGAGGTGGTCAAAGTAGAAGCCGAGGCCCAAGCCCAGGCTGGGAAGCCACTCGATGCGCCATACCAGGGCCGGGCCACTCTCCAGCACCACGACAGCCCGAAGCAGCAACCCAAATGCTGACAACGGCGCCAGCGCCAGCAACCGGGCCAGCCGGGCGACGGTTAGCCGGCGATTCAGGCCCGACAGTCCGGCGGCAGCCGCTCCCAGTACGCCGGCAAGGATGATCAACATGGGGGCGTAGAGCAAGTATGTCATCTCTCTTGGCTATCCACCCTGGATCTAGTCTAGGGCTGGCCCAGGCATATACGTTGCCTCAGGCAATCTTTGGCATCCATGCGCATGGATCAGCCATCCACGGTCTCCGGGGAATCCGCGAGTGCCGGAACGACAACCACCGGAACTGGGGAACTACGCACCACGTGGTCTGTGACGCTTCCCATAAGCCAGCGGGCCAGCCCGGTCTGACCTCGGGTGCACATCACCAACATGTCGATTTGGTTCTGCTCTGCGAATTCGATGATGTCCTTGGATGGATTTCCAAGGCGCGTAGCGACCCGAACACCAAAGCCTTTCTCTTGTATGCCAGCGGCCAGACCATCCAGGTAGTTTGCAGCCTCCAGGACTGCGTCCCTCTCTGCTAACTCGATGGCTGCTGCAGATGCCGCCCCGGCGCGGTACGATATTGGTAGAGGCATTACGACTCTGAAAAGAAATAGCTCTGACTCAAACTGCTCGGCCAGCAAGAGTGCGGTCGAGAGTGCCTTCTCGGCCATGGTAGAGCCATCAAGTGCAATAAGAATGCGCTTGAACATTTTCTCCCCTCCTTGCAAGAGCATGTATCAGTCCAATTATTGACACCAGATGCCCCGGGAGTTTCCTATCAGGCCAGCGTGAGCTAGCAAGTGCACCGACTGACCAACCCGGGTATTCGCCGTCAGCTCGGAAGCCTATGACAGACTTTGGGCGCGGCCGGTACTGTGGGCTAGTATACCACAAGCATAGAGAAACGCAAGCGGACTGGTCAAATAACGTGAGGTTACGCGACACTTTGCCACAGTCTAGTGAAGAGACATTCGGCTTCTGTTTGGCGCTGGGCCCTAATACGACAAGCGCGATTCGAGTCTGATTCGAGGCACGCCATGTTGCCACCCTGGTGGGGCCAACAACCAGCACGGGAAACGATTTCGTTTTGGGGCAGACCAAAGCCTTGGCCAATGCCGCCGGCAAAAACGCGAGCGGATCGACCGGACCACCAAGGACGAGGAAGTTGACCTAACGGAACATGAGCACTATACTGATGCGCTCTTTCAACCGAGCCTGATAGTCGCCGAAATTAGCTCGCCAAGGTTCAGAAGTCAGGAGATCAGGACACTGGCAAGGTGAACAGCCAAGGCCTTGCCCATAGCCATGAAGGAGATAGCTGGTAAGCAACCATTTCTACCCTGAAGGGGGCGCAGTACGAATGCTCGTTGAACGAACCGATCTGCGCAATATTGCCATCATTGCGCATGTAGATCATGGCAAAACGACGTTGGTGGATAGCCTGCTCAAGCAGGCGCACGTTTTCCGTAGCAACCAGCAGGTGGCCGAACGTGTGCTGGATTCCAACGACTTGGAACGGGAACGCGGAATCACCATTCTGGCGAAGAACACGGCCATTACCATCTACGATGAAGAGAGAGACGAACAGGTCAAGATCAACATCGTGGACACCCCAGGCCACGCGGATTTTGGCGGTGAGGTGGAGCGTGTTCTGAATATGGTGGACGGAGTGCTACTGCTGGTGGATGCAGCCGAAGGCCCCATGCCCCAGACCCGTTTCGTACTCCGGAAGGCACTGGAACTGGGCCACCGCACCGTTGTGGTCATCAACAAGCTGGATCGCAGAAACGCTGAACTGGATCGGGTGCTCAACGAGACTTTCGATCTGTATATTGAGTTGGGAGCCACCGACGCACAGGCTGACTTTCGTGTGGTATACACGGTGGCCACCACAGGTCAAGCAGGACTGACGCCCGACCTCGGGCCAGACCTGAAGCCGCTCTTTGACGCCATCTTGCGCGAAATCCCCTGCCCTACAGTGGACGCAGATGCCCCATTGCAGGTCCTGGTGGCTGCGCTCGATTATGATAGCCATCGTGGCATGGCTGCCATCGGCCGGATTTTCGCCGGTCGCATTGCGGCCGGGCAGTCCATTGCTCGCCTCACGCGGAATGGCCAGCAGTTATTGGAAAACGCCCGGTACCTTTACGTACACGAGGGCTTAAATCGAGTAGAAGTCCCGTCTGCAGAGGCGGGTGACATTGTGGCCATTGCGGGACTGGAGGAAATCGCCATTGGGGAAACACTGGCTGACCCGGAACAACCCGTTGCCCTGCCGGTCATCCAGGTGGAAAAACCTACAGTGCGGATGAGCTTTGGGGTAAACACGTCGCCCCTTGCTGGCAAGGAAGGTCGCTGGAGCACCTCGCGCAAGCTCCGCGAGCGTCTTTACGAAGAACTCAGGCACAATGTCTCACTACAAGTGGAAGAGACGGACCAGGCTGATACGTTCGTAGTCTCTGGCCGAGGTGAGCTGCACCTGGCCATTCTGATCGAGACCATGCGTCGTGAAGGCTACGAGTTTCAGGTGTCCCGTCCCACAGTGATTTTTCAGCAGGATCAGGATGGCCAGACCCTGGAACCGTATGAGGAGGTCCAGATCCAGATACCTCCCGACACAGTGGGTGCGGTGGTGGAAATGCTGGGCAAGCGACGTGGTGAGATGGTTACCATGACAGAGTCCTCTGACGGCAGCGTTCTGTTGACCTACCATGTGCCTACCCGGGGCTTGCTGGGCTTTCGCTATCAATTCCTAACTGCCACCCGCGGCTTGGGCATCATGAGTTCCACCTTCTACCGTTTTGGCCCCATGGCCGGGCCAATCAGATCCCGCTCGCGTGGGTCTTTGGTTGCGTGGGAAACTGGTGTTGCCACCACCTTTGGGTTGAAGAACGCCGAGCAACGAGGGATCTCGTTCATCGGCCCGGGGGCAGAGGTCTACCAGGGGATGGTGTTTGGCGAGCATCAGCGGCTGGGTGACCTGGACCTGAACGTCTGCAAGACCAAGCATCTTACCAATATGCGTAACTCGATTCGGGACATAGATATTCGGCTGACTACACCCCAAGAGATGAGCCTCGATAGGTGCATGGAGTATTTGGGTGACGACGAACTGCTGGAAGTGACGCCAAAGAGTCTGCGCATCCGCAAGCACGCTTTGGACAGACACGAACGCGGTCAACAGGCCAAACGGGTCAAAGAGGCACTAAGCTAGGCGCGTGCTGGCCGTAGCTGCTTATCCGCGGCGACACTGGCCCATTCGGCCTCTGTCGGTCATTGTGGTTGCAGTGGTGATCTGGTGCTTCATGACTACTTCTGGGCACGGATGTCGCCAGCTTGGCGGGGCTGGAAATCTCCGCTCCCGCGCGCAGATGCAGGAATGCGTTAGGGAACATAGACCGGTGGACCTTGAACCCTGAACGCTCCATCCTCGCTCTGGACCACGGCAAGCAAGAACTCTGACTGCGATGGCATCTCGGTCTTGTTTGCTCCACAGCATGGACCCCGGACGAATAGTCCACCATCAGGCGTGCGCTCCGAACTCGGAGGCACTGAAAGCCGTTTGCCGTGCATGCATTCCTCAACAGAGCAGCATGCTCCTGGGGATCCAGGGTAGGGTTGTTGTCGATCAGGACCTCGTAAGAGCCCCCGTACAACCGGCTCGCCTCGTCATACCGCCCCGCGGTCAAGTGCTCAAAGAAACCGACAAGCGACTGGAGGGCCAGTTCTTCGTCGGCTCGGTCCGCCATCTCGGAAGAAGCTCGAGTGCCTGCCTCGAGAAGTACCAGATACCCTCGCGCAGGGCGTGGAACCAGACCGCGTCCGGGCCGAACTCGACATTGTGGATCGCAGCTTCGCAGCAGTGGTTGTGGAAAAGTTGCTCGTAAGCGTTGGGCAATACCTGGCCACCGTAGGAGATCTGGACCAAGCCATCCTTTTCAAAGAAGTAAAAGGGCCGGTCGCCAATCCGGGCAAAGCCAAAGGCGTCGTCGTAGCCCAACGCCTGGCCGATGTCCTGGCCATCCATGATGAGATTGTCATCCACCTCCAGCACCCAGTGGCCGTCCCAGGTAGTGAAGGAGCGCAAGGGCATATAGGCGCCATGGAGGGCAGCGGTGCCGGTGTAGACGGACCGTGAGCCCAGTTCTACCTGGTAGGTGAAGGTCACGTCACCGGTACGGGTGACGCGCGCCAGGTCGTCGCCCACGTAGCCCGGCCGGGCCCAGCTTTCTCCGGAATCCCACTCTTGGACCTCGTCGCTGTTCACTAGCAGGTACAGGGGCCTGGTGTTGGGCGCATTCTCTACGACCAGGATAAAAACGGTGCCCGAGGCATCGACCGAGGCTTTGAGCGGGACCTCCCAGAGAGGTGATAGGCCGGGCAGCAGCGGCTCCGCCTCGCCCTCGCGGTAGAGGTCGCAGAAGGTTCGGTTCTAGCCGGCGTCGAACCGGGAACCCAGCCGGTAGCCAAAGGGCACCAGGGCCTCGTTGGCGAGCGCCAGCGAGCGCTCGGCGGACTGGTCACGCAGGGCTCTTATATGGGACAGGATCTCCTCGCCGAGCACGTCATTGTACTCCAACCGGCCTGGGCCTATCACCGTGGCGGGGACGATGGGCCATTCCCTGACGACGAGGGGACATTTGTCGTCACTTGGCAAAGCGGGTGGTGGCTCGCCCTCTATCTTGAAGGTCATCAGCACATCTTGTACCGCTTGCTGGCAGGGTCCGTCGGGATTGTCTGCATACGCCTCAGGCAGTGCTAAGCTAAACAGAGGGAACGAGTCATCCCATTGGGACAAATACTGCAGATGCTGGGGCTGAACCTGGAGGACGGTCCACTCCGTTCCTGCGAGGTTCAGGGTTGAAACCGGCAAGGCCTCCATCCCGCCTCCTCCTAACGAGAGTGAACAATCGGCCATGTCACGATGAACCAGTTGCGCCACACGCACGGGGCCATCTCCGGGCATGCATTCCCAGAAGGAGGGCGAATACACGATCTCAAAGGGTGGTGAGCTTTCATAATGGGGATTTGTCCCCCTGT
>JASFLR010000122.1:0-7552 GCA_050117995.1 Anaerolineae bacterium | reverse complement strand
AGCTTTCCTTGGAGGCCATGGCAAATCACTGCCGGGCTATGGTCGAGATGCAGAAACGGGGCGCGGTGGTGTTTGACTATGGAAATAACCTGCGCCAACAGGCGTTCAATACTGGGTACAAGGAGGTCAAGGTAGGCGGCGAGCAGTCTGGCGAGTGGGTCTATCCCGGTTTTGTGCCTGCTTATATCCGGCCTCTCTTCTGTGAAGGACAGGGACCCTTCCGCTGGGTGGCCCTATCGGGCGATCCGCAGGACATCTACGAGACCGACCAGATCATCATGGATCTGTTCCCGGAGAAGGAGCACCTGGTGCGCTGGATCAGAATGGCGCGCGAGGAGGTGGCCTTCCAGGGATTGCCCAGCCGCATCTGTTGGTTGGGCTATGGCGAGAGAGACAGGGCAGGACTGGCCTTCAATGAAGCTGTCGCCAGCAGGCGGATCAGCGCGCCCATCGTCATTGGGCGGGATCATCTGGACTGTGGCTCGGTTGCCAGTCCCAACCGCGAAACAGAGGCGATGCTCGATGGATCTGATGCCATCGCTGATTGGCCCATTCTGAATTTCGCCATGAACGCTGTTGGTGGGGCAACGTGGGTCAGCTACCACCATGGCGGTGGGGTGGGCATCGGCTATAGCCTGCACGCAGGCCAGGTGATCGTTGCCGACGGCACGCCCGAAGCAGCCCGCCGCCTGAAGCGGGTCTTGACGTACGATCCGGGCACAGGCATTATGCGCCACGCGGATGCTGGCTATGCAGATGCAATCGCATTTGCCCACGAGCATGGGGTCAAAGTTCCGATGCTGCCCGAGGAGTAAGCAGTTCGTAGGGAATTCGCGAGCAAAGCGTCAGGCAGGCGCCCAACTTGGGATCGTTGCAAGGCTCTGCCAGGCTTGCGCTCTCGATCGTTTTCTGTTACCATAGGCAGCAGGAGAAAAGGGGGAGAAGACCGATTATCGGTCGGCTGCCCCTTTGTTATAGGCTGATTCTCTCGGGCATGCGAAGCAGTTGCGCGCAAATCTACTAGCGGTATGGCGTTGGGAGTGGGAGCATGAACGCACAAGAGCTATTGGTGTTTCGCCAGCGGCGCGAGCGCCGGAAGCGAGCCAAAGGTGGGGTGGGCAGGATCCTGGTGCAGGTGGTCCTGGCTGTGCTGGCAGTCTTGCTGATCGGCGGTCTGACTACGGTTCTGGCAGGTATAGGCACGGCAGTCGGCGTTTACGGATACTATGCCCAGGACCTGCCGGATCCAAACGAGATTGTCACTCGCCAGGAGACATTCGAGACGACCAAGATCTACGATCGCACGGGCAAAGTCCTGCTGATGGAAGTGATCGATCCCCGGCGTGGGGACCGCACGCTCTTGCCTCTGGAGCAGATTCCGGAGGACTTTCGCAATGCCACGATCGCTCTTGAGGACAAGACCTTTTACAGCAACATCGGCATCGATCCGCAGGGCATCGTCCGGGCGTTTTGGCTGAACCTGCAGGGCCAGGGAGTGCAGGGTGGCAGCTCTATCACAGTGCAGCTGGTGAAGAATATCCTCATTCCCGAGGAGGAGCGATACGAGATCAAGTATTCGCGCAAGATCAAGGAGGCGATCCTTGCCCTGGAGATCTCGCGGCAATATTCAAAAGACCAGATCCTGGAGTGGTATCTAAACACGAATTACTATGGCAACTGGGCGATCGGGGTGGAGGCTGCCGCCCAGGTCTATTTCGGCAAGCATGCACCGGATCTATCGCTGGCGGAATGTGCCATGCTTGCCCCCATCGTTCAGTATCCGGCCATGAACCCGATCGATAACCCGGATATTGCCAAAGAGCGGCAAAAGATCGCGTTGGACCGTCTGGCTGAAGAGGGGTATATCACGCAGACGGCGGCGGCAGCGGCCTATGCCGAAAAGCTGGACATCCGCAGTTCGATGCTAAAGCGCTACGATATCGTGGCTCCCCACTTTGCCATGTACGTTCGCAAGCAACTGGAGGACAAGTATGGGCCCGAACTCCTGTACCGGGGCGGGCTGAAGGTATATACCACGGTTGATCTGGATATCCAGCGCGTCGCCGAGGAAGAGGCGCGGGCACAGGTGGCAGCACTGCAGGAACAGGGCAAAGATGTCACAAATGCGGCGGTTGTAGTCGGGCGCGCCCGCACGGGCGAGATCCTGGCCATGGTGGGTAGCATCGATTACTGGAATGAGGAGATCGATGGGAATGTTAACGTCGCCACCGCTCCCCGCCAGCCTGGCTCCTCGTTCAAGCCATTTAGCTATGTGACGGCTTTTCACCAGGGGCACACGGCTGCCGAGATGGTGATGGATGTCCACTCTTGCTTTGACGACTACCCCAATCCGCCCTACTGTCCGGAGAACTATGACCGTAAGTATCACGGCGCACAGAGTTTTCGCACGGCACTTTCGCGATCGTACAATATTCCTGCCGTGAAAGTGTTGAATTTGGTGGGAGTAGGGAACGTCATTCGCACGGCGCATGCTGTGGGCCTCAACACGCTCAGCCGTGACCTGGACTACTATGGACTGAGCTTGACCCTTGGCGGTGGCGAGGTGTGGCTTTTGGACATGGTGTACGCGTACAGTGTCTTTGCGAACGGCGGGGTGATGATGGGCCAGCCTGCCGAGCTTGCCCGACCCGGGTACCGCCAGCTGGATCCGGTCGCTATCTTGCGGGTTGAGGATACCGAGGGGCAGGTGCTGGAGGAATACAAGCAGCCTGAGGCGCGCAATGTAGTGCTGGCCGACGGGCGCGAGCTGTCGCCTCAGGAGGCATATCTGCTGACGAATGTTCTCTCGGACAATAATGCCCGGGCAGCATCCTTTGGCTCCAACAGCGCACTGAGGCTCAGTCGCCCGGCGGCAGCCAAGACTGGCACGACTACCGACTTTCGGGATGTGTGGACCATTGGCTATACGCCCCAGATTGTCACAGGGGTGTGGGTAGGGAACAACGACAACACTCCGATGGAAGGGGTTTCGAGTTCGCGAGGTGCGGGGCCGATCTGGCACAATGTCATGGAACGGATTTACAACGAGGGGTACGCCGAGCGACTACTTGGGGAAGTGATAGAGAGGTTCCCCACCCCGCCAGGCATGACCAGGGTCGAAGTCTGTGCTGTCTCGGGACTCTTGCCCACGGAGCACTGTCCTAACCGGGTCAATGCCCTCTTCATCGAGGGTACTGAGCCGACCGAGTACTGCAATGTGCACCGCGTAGAGCGAGTCAACCGCGAAACGGGCAAGCTGGCAACGGCATGTACGCCGCCTGAACTGGTGGAAGATCGGGTTTACGAGGTATATCCACCCGAAGCAGCCGATTGGGTGCGGGAGCAGGGTATCCCGCAGCCTCCTACCCAGCGTGACGAGATCTATGGCTGCAGTCCCGAAGGGGGCGAAGTTGTGATTCTCGATCCCACGCTGGGGGGGCATGTGAAGGAGATTGTGCCCATCTTTGGCAACGCCCGATCCGGTGACTTTGCCTTCTACCGGCTCGAGTTCGGTGAGGGGCTAAACCCCTCGGCATGGAGCCAGATCGGCGGTGATCACTATAATCAGGTGGATCAGAACATTCTGGAGTACTGGGATGTGCGGGGATTGCAGGACGGTCTGTACACATTGCAGCTCACGGTGGTCGACAATAGCCAGAGCTTCAGGCGGGCGACGATCTATGTGACGGTGGATAACACACCGCCGGTGGCCGCAGTCGGTTACCCGTGGCCGGGGCGCGTCTACCACGTAGAAGCGGCCGACGAGTGGGCCAACCTGGCTGCGGATGTGAGTGACAATGTCCAGATCGACAGAGTGGAGATCTACCTGGACGATGAGCTGGTGGACTTTACGGTGGTCGAGCCGTATGCTGTCAAATGGGTGCTGAACATGAAGGACGTGAAGCTGGATCCCAATATGCAGCCCATCAGCGAGACACGGGTTATCACGAATCCCGATGGTTCTTGGTCCTTTGAAGAGGTGCCCGTTACCTGGGTGGATGTCAGCGAGGATGGCAAGGTCATCACGCAGACGTGGGAGAGCGGCTTTATGGTCATCTCCAGCACTGTCGGCTATACAGAATCGCACCTGGTGCACGTTGTCGCCTTTGACGCGGCAGGGAACGAGACGGAGAGTGAGGGCGTACGGTTCTATATCGTCCACGAGCCGAAGGAGAAGGATCAGGCAGACGAGACAGGCGCGATATGGTGGCGCGAAGAAGAGCTGATCGCTGCCAGAGAGGGCAGGCTCGCGGCTGAGGAACGGAGATTCTGGATCTCATCCGGATCGGTTCCCGTCTGGTGGTGGGGCTTTGGCTGACGATTCAGGATAAGAATACGCCCGGAGCTGGCAATCGCCGGATCCGGGCGTTTTTACGTCTCGCAGATAGTGCAGCTGGTGCTAGCCTGGTGCTCTATACCTCCATGACCACCGGCAAGACCATGGGCCGCCGTTTTGTTTGTTCGTAGAGGAAGAGAGCGAGGCTGTCCTTGATCTTGGCATTGAGTGTGGCCTTGGCACCGCCGTGCTCCAATGCCTCGAGAACGCACTGCGTGGCGTCGTCAATTAGATCGCTGGATTCGCGGATGTACACAAAGCCGCGGGTGATGATATAGGGTCCTTCGATAACCTTGCCTGTGTCCGCGTCGACGGCGACTACCACCACTACGAACCCGTCCCGCGAGAGCAGATGTCGGTCGCGCAGAACCACATTGCCTATGTCGCCCACGCCAAGGCCATCCACCATGACGTGTCCTTCGGTCACCTGGCCATTGATCCGCGCCCAGTCCGGTCCGAACTCGAGCACCTGCCCACTCTCGATGACGAATATGTTCTCTGACGGGATACCCACCTGCTCAGCCATTCGGGCATGGTGGACGAGGTGACGGTACTCGCCGTGGATGGGCACAAAGAACCTGGGCCGTACCAGGTTCAGCATCAGCTTGTGTTCCTCGCGGCTACCGTGTCCCGATACGTGTACCTGCATCCGTTCGTGATGATAGACCCGGGCTCCAGCGCGGAACAGGTTGTTGATGGTGCGGTTCACCAGCTCTTCGTTGCCTGGAATGGGCGTCGCTGAGACAATCACAGTGTCGCCGGGATGGATGTTCACCTGGCGGTGCTCGCCCAGGGCCATGCGCACGAGGGCCGAGGTTGGCTCTCCCTGGCTGCCGGTGCAGGCAATGGCCACACGCTCTGGCGGCAGCGAGTTCATCTCGTGGGGAGCGAGTAGCTCATCAGGTGCGAGGTCCAGGTATCCGAGTCCCGATGCCGCCTTGGCATAGTTGATCATAGATCTGCCGACGATGCCCACACGGCGATCAAACTTGCGGGCCGTGTCCACTACCTGTTGAACGCGCGAGATGTTAGAGGCAAATGTGGCGACGATAATGCGGCCTGGGGCGCGGGCAAAGACCTGCTCAAACGTCTCGCCGACAACTTGCTCGGAAGGGGTGTGACCGTCGGTTTCGGCGTTGGTGGAATCAGAAAAGAGAGCGAGGACACCTCTGCCGCCCAGTTCGGCCAGTCTGGCAAAGTCGGTGAGTCGGCCATCGACCGGGGTCTGATCGAACTTGAAATCGCCCGAGTGGACCACGAGCCCCATGGGCGTGGTGATGCCAAGTCCAACGCCATCAGGGATGGAGTGACAGACGCGGAAGAATTCGACAGAGAAGGCGCCCAGATCGACGACATCGCCAGGCGATACTGTGTGCAACTCTGCGCCATCAAGTAGGTGGTGTTCTTTTAGCTTGACCTCGATGAGGCCTCGGGTCAAGCGTGTGGCATAGAGAGGCGCTTGGACCTGCTGCATGAGGTAGGGCAGACCACCAATATGGTCTTCGTGACCGTGGGTAATGATGATGCCCTGGACCTTGTCCTTGCGTTCAAAGACATACTCCATATCGGGGATAACAATGTCGATCCCCAACATATCACTCTCGGGGAACATGAGTCCGCAATCAACGATCAGCAGTTGATCGTCGTATTCAAAGACCATCATGTTCTTGCCGATCTGACCAATGCCGCCGAGGGGAATAATGCGCAGGCAGTCTTGGCTCAATGGTAACTCCTTCGTTACAGTCTGGGTGGACCCCAGTGGATGTTCTGTACTTCGGTCTGTTTGGGTTCTCCGGATCTATTCCTGAGTTGGCTAGAACAAGCTCAGTTGCTCAGCCTGAGTGATCTCGGGTTCTGCTTCTTCAATGTCCTCCAACTGGGATAGAAGGTCTGGTATCTTGAGGATGTCTTCCTCGAGCAGACTCCGCCAGCGAGGTTGGTGGAGAGCAGCAGCCGGATGGAACATGGGATAGTAGATCACTCGGCCGACCCGCTTGGGCTGTCCGTGGATGCGTGAGATGGACGCGCCTGGGAAGTAGCGCTGCATGGAAAAACGCCCGAGGGTAACGATCAGGCGGGGACGTATCAGGGCTATTTGTTCGTCCATATAGGGCCGGCATGCCTCGATCTCGGCAGCTTGCGGATCGCGGTTGCCGGGCGGGCGGCACTTGACGACGTTGGTGATGTATACATCGTCTCGACTCATGCCGATCTTTTCCAAGAGCTCGTTCAGGTAATTGCCAGCTGCCCCGACAAAAGGCCTACCCTGCCGGTCCTCGTGAAAACCGGGTCCTTCGCCGATGAACATGATGTCCGCATCCTCGGGTCCTTCGCCCGGCACAGCGTTGGTGCGTCCCTGACTCAGGATACAGAGTTGACAGGCTTTGATTTCTTCACAAAGTTGCTCGAGTTCAGACAACAGTTAGCTCCTTTCAACAGCCTCAAGCGTGCGTTCGCTGCGTTGCTTGCGTCTCTGGCGCGGGGATGCGGGGTGATTGTACATCATCTGCATGGTTTTGTCTAACCGACCTGCCGATCGCGAGGCGAGGCAGTCGATCCGTTAAGAATTAGCCTGGGTGCAGTATGCTGCGCGGTGTAGGCGGCATCAGAATCCAGCAGCCGCGCGCGCAACTGCCGCCGGCAGTAGTCGAGATTCGCCTGGAAACTCTCTGTTTCAAAGGGCGGTGTGGTCATGAGGTAGGCGTCTTCGTTGTTGTCTATGTAGTACCGTTTTCGCCGCGACACAATCTCGAAGCCGTGTTTGTGATACAGGGCGATGGCCGTTCTGTTGGACACACGCACCTCAAGCGTGGAACGGATGGCTCCCAGTCTCTTGCTCTCGTCGAGCAAGGACAGCAATAGCAGGTCGCCGAGCCCGTGACCCTGCCACTGGGGGTGCACCGCTATGGTGCAGATGTGCGTCTCGTCCACCAGAATCCAGAGACCGGCGTAGCCCAGCACGGGCAGGGGCATGACGAGTCCCAGTCGGCGCTTTAGATGGCCGATGAGGTCTTTGGCCGTGCCAGCCGAGCGCACAACGAGCATGGTACTGTGCTCGTTCTTGGTGATTTCGTATTCGTATGCTCGGGGAGACCAGGGGGAAGTGAATACTGCCTGTTCAATCTCCATGACCTGGTCGACATCGTCGAGGGTCATGGATTCGACAACGTAGGGTAACTGCTCAGTCATTGATCTGTGGATTCTGTAGGTAGATGG
>JASFLR010000121.1:0-7579 GCA_050117995.1 Anaerolineae bacterium | reverse complement strand
GAGGGTGCTCTTGCGCGCGGCCTTGACCAGGCCAAAATCGGTCAGCGTGGCGTGGTCGCCAGGGCCAAGGATGATGTTGGCCGGTTTCACGTCTCGATGGACCAACCCCTGCTTGTGGGCATAGTCCAGCGCCCCAGCCAACTGCCCCAAGATATGCAGGAGCCGGCTGGTCGGTAGCGGGCCAGTTCTTTGGATCTCGCGCTGCAAAGTCGGACCACCCAGGTATTCCATGACGATGTACTGAAACTGGTTGTGGCAGCCAACATCATAGATGGTGACAATATTCGGATGCCTCAGGTTGGCAGCGGTGATCGCCTCGCGTCGAAAGCGCTCCGTGAATTCCTTGTTGGCTGCCATAGCTGGCAGCAAGACCTTTAGGGCCACGGTCCGCTGCAGGACGCAGTCCTGAGCTTTGAACACGGCTGCCATGCCGCCGCGCCCGCGCTCCTCGCAGATCTGGAACCTTCCCCATGCCTTTCCGGCAAGATCCATCATAGCCCTAGTGTCCTGCCCTGGGTCGCTTGCTTGATCAGGCTGTACGTCTCGTAGATCTGCGCCCAGGGCTCGCTGAACTCGATCGCGGTGAAATAACCCCGCTGACGGCTAGCGACAAGATCGAGTGGAAGCAGGCCATCCCACGAGTAGGCAAGCTGGGGGAATGCCCCGCGGCCCACTGTTCGAATGCTGGCGATGCCCATGGCACCCAGCGCCTCAGCGTACTGCAGCAGCTCGGCATCAGTCTCTGTAGTGTCAGGATCGCCCACTGCAACGCTCATCGACTGCAGATGCTGCCGACCCACATGTTTCAGATAGCAATGAGGCACTTCCATCAGATCTGTCACAGGCACAATTGCGACGGTGCGGCCCTGGCATCCGTTAACCAGCTCCCGGAACTGCTCTCCGCTCAGGTCCCGCCGATCCAATATGACCAAAAAGTCGTCGTCATACTCGGACAGCACCTGGAGTGGATTGCTCGCAGCCACGGCCTGGTACTGGTCAAAGAGATTGTGGATTTGGCGCCTTCTGGTGTTGGCTTTCGGCATCGTCTGGTTGAGCTCTCTCAGGCTCTGCACCACTGCGCGCCCGTAATCTTCTGCGGAGTGGGTGCCGGAGAGCCGGGTTTCCTCCACAAAGTGCACCCGCGAGGATAGGCACCCTTGCTGGTTCCAGAGAGCCACGTCGATCGCTGCCAGGTAGGCTACGGCATCGATCAACTCGATCTCGCTCCCTGGCACCTGGCGCCCCATCTCCAGGCACGCTCGGCCTATAGTAGAAAAGCTGACCTTGTGACCGTGCCGGTGAAAACGGATCCGCTTTGTGCGCTTTGAGACCCTCCTCACGATAGTGCCCAGCTCTCCGATTGTCTCGTCGCTGGCAGCTGCGATGACTAGATCAGCGGTGGCGATCAGATCTTCCTGCAGGCCCCTATTGCCATGGTCCCATACTGTGACCATGGTGGTGTTCAGCAGGGCCGGATCGACCATCTCGATCGCAGAGAGTGCCAGTGCGGAAAAGATCGGCTCTCGCCGGGAATTTCGAATCAGGATTACGGGTGGTTTCTCGCCGGTCCCGGCTGCTGTTGCCAGTCCCAGGAGTGTGAGCAGCAGCCCCGTGCCCGGCACATTGCCTGCGGCATAGCCCAGCATCATGCTTGTAGGCTGCCGCTTGACCTTCAGGCTCCGGTTCCGGTAACTCTCGAACCGCCAGAGCGCCTGCGTTGCCAGATTTGACATAAGCTCATCGGTGAAGAGCCTGACCCGCCCTGGCAACCCGTTCATACTGACGAAAGCACCCCTGGCCTCGTTGGTAAGCTGGCCTGCTGCCGCCCGCTGCAGGTCCTCCACCGAAATCAGTTCCAGTAGGCCCAGAGCCACATCCAGCATCTTGGCAGAATGTCCCGTGCACGTTTCCAGTGCCTGGACGACGTCGCGCCAGATTGCGCTTTGCGACCCCGCCCAGAGCGCCTGCAGCTGTGCCATGGCCTGGGGCAGGCGCTCTGCGTGCAGCGCTCCCTGGACATCGGCTCGATTTCTGTGCACGATCTCCAGCGCTCGCTGCCAGTCAGCCAGGTCCATCCGCGGATAGCGGACCGTCACCGTATCGCTGCCGGCCTCGGGCACCAGGGTTCCGTCCCTGAAATGCAGTACCTCAAATCTCCTCTCCGGCGTGAGAAGCTCATCTCGGACCGACTGGGGAAACCAGAACCCGTCGTATTGCTGTCTCATAGAATGCATCCTACAGTTGGCCGGCACAGCCGGCCTCTTCCAATAGATCGATGCGGCGGATGGTGCCATTCACCAGGTATGGCGTATCATGCCCGCACGCACAGCAGAGTGCCGGATCGTAATGGCTCGTGCCATTTACCAGGCGAACCTGGTCGGTGCTCTTGAAGAAGGATGGGAATAACCTCCCGCTACCGAGCGGGTCAAGAAAGCCCAGGAGGCCCACGGCGTCCGGCCCGGGAAGGATCTCGTCATCATCATCCAGAGCCACGGCGTATACCCACGGAGGAAGGTGATAGTTGCCCTCAGTGCACTGGGGCGCTGCCCAGTTGGCCTCTGCCATCCCCATCACATCGCGTATCGGCACAGGCTCTCCGCTCTCGAGCGCCAGCACAGATTCGATGTCACGCCGTATGCGATCAGGGGAGTACGGATAGCGTTCCTTCAGCCCCCCGCCCGTTCCAACTAGGCTCTCGCTGGGCAGCCGGATCTTGTGGCCGTTTGTGCCATACCCCTCATTCTGTAGTTGCTGGCTCAGGGCGTGGAGTTGGACCAGGCCACCGAATACCAGTGTCGGTGCGTTTGACCGCTCTGCCTGCTTGACGAGTTCGATCGTTTGGTCTACGGCCCGTGGCTGCACATAATGCTCGTCCATCCACTGCGCCATACGATGGGTGAACCGTCTCTCGATCGCACCCCGCCATCCAGATTGGAAGGTCCGTCCCGCGCGGATGCGCACCCGGTCGGGATCCGCAGGGAACGGTATCGTAAAGTGCACCTGGCCATTTTCCTGCATGCCCAATCGCTTGGTGGCAAAGCGCGCTGTGCGAGCCATGGCGATCCGTGTCTGGCGCGGCATCATAAAGATGGCATCGTGCTTGCTCCCCACGCCCAGGAAAGCCAGGGTGGCCTGTACGAAACAGTCCACAGCCACGTCGACTGTCTGCCGGTCGCGTACCATGATCGTTGCCCGGCCCGAGGTGCCGCTGCTGGTCGTGACCTCGAATCCAAAGTCTTCGAATACGGTCTCGAACTCTTGCAGCAACTCTTCCAGCGACCCGTAGCTGGGCTCGAACTGCTGGAACCGCCCGCGGGGCAAGGGAACAGACAGATTGTCGGCAAGCCAGTGCAGGAAAGCCTGCGGTCGCTGCTGCGGGAACGCGCTGCCGATGACGTTGATATACGACTTGAATGCCTGGGCTGTTGTGCGCAGCACCCGCGACAGGTCAGTCCCCCGGAGCTGCGGGCCCACGCCTCTGGTTTGTACCAGGCGCCGGTACGCTGGATTGCGCTCATAATGCCAGGCATGCGCTTCAGCTATAGCCTCCAGCAGGACCGGCTTTCGCTGCGAAGGCGCCATATGCCAAAAGTCGGCGGCTTCCAGCTTTGTCAATGGTTCTTTGATGGTAGTCGCTAGGGCCATATCTTCCTCGGATTATTGTCCGGAGTCATCCCCGGGTGCCAGTTCGCCGGGTCGGGGCTCACGATCTCATAGATGGCAGTCGTAAAGTTCCTGCAGTCGCCTCTAGGGGAGCAGGTGAGGGAGCCGGTCACTCCTGGTAGGTCTCTCGTAGCGCGCAGGCGTTCGAGTAAGGCTTGGCGCCCGACGATGAGGGCGCCATCGTCCAACCGCTGCGCAACATCCTCGATGGCAGCAAAGATCATCAACGCGGCGTCGTGGGCTGGCGCAAAGAGGGGCGCCCGGGGCGGTTCGCCAAAGGTCTCCTCGTAGACCAGCATAAACTCAAAGTAGCCTGCGCCAACTGCCTCGATGTCGGGAGCGGACAATAACGTGCCCACGGCGGCCTCGCCCGTGCGGCCAAGGAATCCTGGGGTGAACATGCCTTCGGCGCCAAGCAGCTGGACCTCCCGCAACGGCGGAATCTCTCTGATGAGGGCGGCGATCTCGGTACCCCATTGGACATAAACAGGGGCGTACAGAAGTTGGGGTTCGCTCTCGGCGATTCGCTCCAACAGGGGAGCTACTTCCGGGTTGTCTGGGTCAAGGCCTTCCTGCGCCGCGATCTCGCCACCTAATTCCTCAAAGCGCTGGGCGAAACGCTGGACCAAGTTGTCAGACAGTGTGCCTTCATCATGGACGGTGGCAACCCTCCTTACGCCCCTGTGCCAGACAAATTCGGCCGCTGCCTCGGCGCGCGTATCTTCGGCGGGAGCCGTGCGCAGGAAACAGCCAAATTCGTCGGGGCGGTCGGGGTTTGTGAGCTCGGGCGTGATGCTAGATGGCGAGACCAGGGTAATGCTCTCGGCGCACAGGCGATGGACAGGATCATAGTCCGCTCCGGGGCAAGGGGACCCAATTACGGACACGATCCCATGATTAGCGAGCAGTGCCTCCACTGCGCGCAGCGCTCCTTCTCCTTCACACACTGAATCCTCGGCCACTATCTCGATAGGGTGTCCAAAGATCTCTCGCCTGTGCTCAATTGCTATCTCGACGCCATGCACAGCGGCAATACCGAGGTCTCGCCGAGCCCCAGACAAGGGTAACATGACGCCGATGAGGATCGGTGCATCTGGCCCGATCACCACGCAGCCAGCCGGATCGCTGCAGGGCGATTCCTCGCCGATCGGTGGTCCGGCGACCTCCCGGGTAGCCGTCTGCTCCACGACGACCCGCGTGTCGGTTGGCTCGGGCTGGGTGCTGGTCGCTGCGGCGGGCTCGTCTCTGTCGCCTGCAGCAAACCAGATGATGCCGACTACCCCGGCCAAGATGGCCAGCACGCCCAGCGCTCCCAGTACCCAGATCACGGTGGGCACGCGCCGCCTGGCAGTGGCTTTCCTGCGCGCTGGGAGTGCTGGCTCGGGTGTCTCCGCAGGCGCTTTGACATCTGTGACCGGGGCTGGCTCCTGCAGTGCAGGGGCGGCTGGCTTCCCGCCAATCAATTCGGTCGGCATCTCCTCGGAGGTGTCTCCCAGCTCCTCGGCAACCAGCTCGGTCGGCGCCTCGTCCGCTGGAGTCACGACCTCGCCGGCCAGTGCAGACTCTAGCTCCAGTAGAAAAGCCCTTGCAGTCGCGTGGCGACTATCGGGCTCCTTGTCCAAGGCTCGCGCCAGCACGGCCTCGACACCCTCGGGCAGCTCGGGCCGCGACTGCCGGATCGGAGGTGGTGGCTCGTTAATCTGCTTGTACAGCACAGCATGGGGCGTGGTCCCGCTGAAAGGCACCCGCCCGCTGAGCATCTCATAGGCTACCACTGCCAGGCTATACAGGTCGGTCTGTAAGTCTACTTCTTCACCCCATGCCTGCTCGGGCGACATGTACTCCGGCGTGCCCATGATCGTACCGGTTGTGGTCAGTCTCGTTTCCTCAGCCGCTCTGGATATCCCAAAGTCGGTCAGGGTCACCCGTTGTCCGCTGCCGATCATGACGTTCCCTGGCTTGATGTCGCGGTGCACAAGCCCCTGCTGGTGGGCATAGTCCAGGGCGTCTGCCAGGGGATGCAGGATCGAAAGCACCTCCTTGGGCTGCAGAGGGCCATGCTGGCGAATATACTCGGCAAGCGTCTCTCCTTGGATGTACTCCATCACAAAGAAGAACTGCTCTTGCTCTTGACCTACATCATAGACGGTGACTATATTCGGATGTTTGATCCTCGCCGCGGCTCTCGCCTCACGCAGGAAACGCTCCACGAAGCCTTCGTCCCAGACCAGGTGCGGAGCCAGGACCTTGATCGCCACTCTGCGATCCAGCATCGGATCGTATCCCAGGTATACCATCCCCATGCCACCCTTGCCCAGGATGGCTTTGATCTGGTATTTGCCCAACTGTTTGCCCACCAGATTCTCGGTCATTGGCTTATTCTCTGCAAGATCCCTCTGGATCGCCAACCGTGCCCGGTTCCGCAGATCCGCGCAGCGGGTGCCGGGCTACCTGTCGTCTGTGCTCTGCGCTGTCATAGCACGGACCTTCTGCTCCGCCTCCACCATCGGCTGGGACAGAGGGCTATCTCCCGAGGCCATAAGCTGTGCTATGCTGAGCGATGGATAGCCGGCGTCGCGCTCGGCCTGGAACTGCTCTGCAAACTGTCCACTGCTGATCTCCTCCAGTGTCTTGCGAAAGGTGGCAGCCAGGTCCGACTGCATCAGCTCCATCGTGCGGACGAATCCACCATACATCGCTGTCGGGCCATGGGTGTCCGATGCCCGGTAGAACCCCATCTCGCGAAAGGCTCTGAAGACCGTTTCCATCTCGCCCGACATATACATTTCCAGGACCATCGCCTCTGGGGGCATGCCTGCTTCTACCCCAAGCGTGAATGCGCTCATCACTGCCACGCCGATAGCTGCACCAAGCGTCTGTTCGATAAAGAGATCCAGGTCGGCTTCCCGGCGGGCGTCAAGTTCCATGGCACCGGCCTGCAACACCCCCACTGCATGGGCGACACCCAGCAAGCGCTGCCACGCTTTGCCGCTGACGTCCTGTTCCACCGAGACGTAGGCAAAGAAACCACTCTGCTCCAGGTAGCGTTCTCTCGCGAGTTCTCCACCCATGCGCGGAGCCAGCAAGAGGATGTCAACATCCTCGGGCTGCGCGATCAGGCCGTAAGCGAGCGTGTAGCCAGATGCAAAGATGAGTGCCACCCCGTGGTTCAGGTTGGGCGCAATCTCGGCCTCAAACACCTCGGGGATAACCTCGTCAGGCAGCAGCACAAAGGCAATGTCAGACTCGGCCACGGCCTCACCGATGGGCAGTACGGTGAAATCTTCAGTCTTGGCCTGGTCCGCGTACTCGTCAGCGATGTTGCCAACCAGCAGCGGGGTAACACCCGCGTCGCGCAGATTCAGGCATATGGCCCGGCCCAAGTTGCCGTAGCCCAGCACACACACGCGCTCGTCGTCAAGCGCCTGTGGATCTGCATCCTGTCTACCAAAGAATCGGAGGGAACTGTGCTTCGATGTCAATGTAATGAGCCTCCTGTTGTCTTATTTAGGTTTCAGACTTGGCTAAATCACGTCCTTTCGCTTCTGGAAGACCATCGTCAGTCCTAGTACCACAATGCTGATGATCGCCAATGCCAGCCAGCTCGTCTGTACGTTGGCCTCGAAGGCTGGCTCGTAGTCGCCATAGATCTGGTCGATCATGCCTTCGGCTCCCTGCACGGCCTTTTCCCGCTGGGACTCCCAATCCCGCAGGTCCTCGCCCCAGTCCTCGCTCTCGTCCTGGAATTCCTCTCCTTGTTCTTCGCGGAGGGTCTGGTACTCGTCGCCCTGGTTCTCGCGCAGGATCGTGTACTCGTCTCCCTGGGCCTGGCGAAGGTCCTGGTAATCCTCTCCCTGCTCTTTCAGCAGTTCCTGGTATGCTTGCTGATCCTGTGGAGAGCCTGGTTGCGGCGGCG
>JASFLR010000120.1:0-7581 GCA_050117995.1 Anaerolineae bacterium | reverse complement strand
GCAGAGACGACGAGATGCTCGTCCTGGCTCCGTTGGCTGGCGCGGAAGGCAAGATAGCTGGGTTGCGCCACGGCAACGGCAATTATACCCCGATCCCGCCCATCGTGCAAGAACCGTCTGGCCCCGTCGTACGGCTACTGCAAAGTCGGAGCACGCCACAGCGCTCCCGCCGGACAACAGTCCAAGCGCATCAAGCTAAGGCTTATATCATACACGAAGTTGTAGCCGGGCGCCATTTCCCCCAACCAAAGGGAAACGGGCCAACGCCCTCTCCCCGTGCGGGGAGAGGGCCGGGGTGAGGGGGGCGATTTCCCCTGCCGAGTGCCCTGTGGTATACTATCGACAGGCATCCTGGCTGGCCTTTCGGCGGTTTCTCATCTCTGGGGCAAACACCATGACAGTGACTGAACTCGAAGAAGCCTATCAGCAGTTGCGCGACCAGTTACTGAACGGGGATATCAGTGACGATAGCTTTCGGGCCATGGTCGAGATGCTGCGCTATGAGGACGATCGCGGAAACGAATGGAAGATCGGCTGGTACACGGGCAAGTGGTATCGCTACGACCGGGGCCAGTGGATCCAGGGTACACCGGCCGAAGGAGCGGGAAGCACCGTTCAGGGCATTGCCGGGCGGACTCTGCCGGCCAAGGACCAGGCCCGCCGTCGCCTCCCAAAGGTTCCCTGCCTGGTCATCGCGCTGATCGGCCTCCTTCTGGCGGCCAGCGCCCTGTTGATCTTTGGCTGGAATGCGGACTGGTGGCAGAGGGCGCCGGAAGCCACGGCCGTTGCTGCAGAGGCAACACAGGCCGAGGAAACCACCGCCCCACCCACCGCGACGGCAACCAGCCTTCCCACAGCCAGCCCGGTGCCAAGCGACACGCCATCACCCACAGCGACGCCGAGACCCTCTGCTACGCCAACGCGCAGGACCGCCACCGCCACGGCGACCCAGACAAACACACCAGCGCCGACCGCCACGCCGCGTCCGACGAGCGGCGCCGCACCGACCACAGGTATCCGGCCCACCGCTACCCCGTCGCTGTCCGGGCGGATCTATTTCCCCGTTTACGATCCCAACCCTGACCGGCGCACCTTTGACATCTATGTCGTCGATCTTGCCACCGGCGAGCGCGAGATCATGCTGGGCCAGGCCAGCCAGCCTGCCCTCAGTCCCAATGGCGCGCGCCTGGCCTACCGCTCGTGGAATATCAACAGCCGCGGCATCCGCGTGCGCGAGCTTTCGGAAGAGGGCTCCTGGGCATGGATCCCCTACCACGAAGCCGAGAGCCCCAGCTGGTCGCCCGACAGCACCAACTTGACATTCTCCTCCCAGCAGGAATCGGACCGCAAATGGCGCCTATACCGGACGCTTGGCCTCGACATCGTGCGAGTGGAGCGTGATGGGGGGGACATATTTGGTCGAGCGCCCAACTGGTCTGCGGACGGGCGGATCATCTACTGGGAATGCCCGCTGGGCAACTGCGGGCTGCACGCTATCCGCCCTGACGGCACAGACTCGGTGCGGCTTACCGCCAGCGAACAGGATACAGCCCCAGCGGTCTCGCCCGACGGGAGCCGCCTGGCGTTTATGTCAAAGTCGGGCGACAACTGGGATATATACCTGGTGAGCGCCAATCGCGCAGGTCCAGACCTGCAGGAGCCCAGCCGCCTGACCACCAACGCCGCCCGAGATGGGCTGCCGGCATGGTCGCCCGATGGGCGTTGGATCGCCTTTGCCAGCGACCGTGGCGGTGATTGGGCTGTCTGGGCCATGCGTGCCGATGGGTCCAGGCAGCGCCAGCTCTTTGCGCTGGGCGGGCCGCTTCTGGGCGAGGTTGCCAACGTCCCTCCCGCAGAGCAGCACGGCTGGACTTCGGAGGCGCTTGCCTGGGGAGAGTAGCAGAGGCTAGGCCTTCGTACCGAATCAGATCCATCACACACACCAAACCGCTGGCATTTAGGCCGGCGGTTTGACTTTTCCCCCTGCCAGGTGTATCATAGCGCCCAATGCGTCGACCAGGGAGGTAGGATCATGCTCAAGACACACAACTGCGGAGAACTGCGGCTCGAGGACGTCGGCCAGCAGGTGACGCTGGCTGGCTGGGTGCACCGCCAGCGGAGCCATGGCGGCGTGCTATTCATTAATCTGCGCGACCGCTCGGGCTTGGTACAGGTGACCTTCGATCAGAACACAGCGCCCGGGGCATACGCAGCCGTCGAGCCGGCCCGCACCGAGTGGGTGCTGCAGATCAAGGGCACAGTACAGGCCCGCCCGGAAGGCACGGAAAATCTGGAGATGCCCACAGGCGAGATCGAGGTCATCGCCGATTGGGCCAAGGTGCTGAACCCCTCCAAGACGCCGCGCTTCTACGTCGACAGGGAGGCCGGCGAGGCCGAGGCGTTGCGACTCGAGTACCGCTACCTCGATCTGCGCCGGGAGCGGATGCAGCGCAACATGATCCTGCGCCACCGGGTAGTCAAGTTCATCCGCGATTTCCTCGATGAGCGGGGGTTCATCGAGATTGAGACGCCCATCTTGGGCAAGAGCACGCCAGAAGGGGCGCGAGACTACCTGGTGCCCAGCCGCACCCATCCCGGCATGTTCTTTGCCCTGCCCCAATCACCGCAGCAGCTCAAGCAGTTGCTCATGGTGGCCGGCTTTGAGCGCTACTTCCAGATAGCGCGCTGCTTCCGCGACGAGGACCTGCGCGGCGACCGGCAGCCCGAGTTCACCCAACTCGACCTGGAGATGAGCTTTGTGGAGCAGGAGGACATCCTGCAGCTCACCGAAGAGATGTATACCCGCATCGTGGAGGAGCTCACGGACAAAAAGCTCCTGTTCAAACCGTTTCCCAGGCTTTCCTACGAGGAGGCCGTGGACCGCTTTGGCAAGGACAACCCCGACCTGCGCTTTGGCATGGAGCTGGTCGATATCAGCGACCTGGCCGAGGGTTGCGGCTTTGGCGTGTTCAGCCGTGCAGTCGCCGAGGGAGGGCAGGTCAAGGGTCTACGCGCCGAGGGGCTGGCCGGATACAGCCGCCGGCAGATCGACGAACTGGGCGACCTGGTGCAGAACCACGGCGCCAAGGGCCTGGCCTGGCTTGCCGTCCAGGAGGACGGCGTCCGCTCGTCATTTGCCAAGTTCCTGGAACAGGACACCATCGACGCGCTGATAGAGCGGATGGAGGGCAAACCTGGCGACCTGCTCCTCTTCGTTGCCGACCGGCCCGCCATCGTTGCTGAGGCGCTGGGCCGCCTGCGGATCGAGCTGGGTAACAGGCTGGGCCTGCGGGATGACAGCGTGCTCGCCATGGCCTGGATTCTCGATTGGCCCCTCTTTACCTATAATGAGGAGGAACAGCGCTGGGATCCCAGCCACCACCTCTTCACCGCGCCCACACCGGAGGATATACCCCTGCTCGACACCGATCCTGGTGCAGTTCGCGGTCTGCAGCACGACCTGGTGTGCAACAACTATGAGATCGGCGGGGGTAGCATCCGGATCCACCAGAGGGATGTCCAGGAGAAGGTCTTTGAATTGATTGGCCTTGACGTCGAGGATGCCAAGCAGCAATTTGGGCACATGCTGAGGGCCTTCGAGTACGGCACCCCGCCCCACGGGGGTATCGCCCCCGGCATCGACCGGCTGGTGATGCTGCTGGCGGGCGAGCCCAACATCCGCGAGGTGATAGCCTTTCCCAAGACCCAGACTGCTTCAGACCTCATGGTGGGTGCGCCGTCACCCCTCGGTGAGGACCAGCTAAAAGAGCTGCACATCCGCGTGGTGGATGATGAGTAGCTGCGGCAACACTGTCAAGCCTCCATTCAGGGGGTTCCACACGCCCTGGTGGGTGAATATGTCAACTTTTCGCAGCGGGGACGACGCCGATTTGCGCGTTTTTTCGATCTATGCTAGGATATAGACAACAAAACCCTGCTGTGTGCGTGATGCCTGGAGAGAGGTCCGAGCCAACACACTAAAAAAGGGAGTCGGGCACCAGAGGGGATGCGATAGCCTCGCCGAAGGCAAGGCAATAACCGATGGGTAGACTCCCACCTGAATATAGAGGTTCAGAACCAGCAAGGCACACGGCACAGCGGGGTTTTGCAATCAAGGCCACTAGACTAGGTGGCCTTGATTGTTTTCTTTCGTCACCAGAGCAGGGCCTCAGCTGTCAGAATGCGCCACTCGCCGCAATACAGACAGGCGCGCCATGACACGCCAACTTCTCGACTTGAGTGGCTCCGACTGGAAACTGGGGCGGGCTCCGACCGCATCCAGTCCCGGGCCCGCCGATTGGGGCGAGCTGGATCAGATCGCCGAGTGGTTTCAGGCCACCGTCCCGGGCAATGTCCGCGCCGACCTGGTCCGCGCCGGGCACATACCCGACCTCTTCTTCGGCACCCAGGCCGAGGACAGCCAGTGGGTGGACGAGTACTCCTGGTGGCTGGTCCGTGACTGGCACCTGCCCCCCTCGCCTGGTACACGCGTGCACCTCGTATTTCGCGGAGTCGACTATCTCTGGGACCTTTTCCTGAACGGACACCACCTGATCCGCCACGAGGGTATGTTTTCCCCCCTCGTGCTCGAGGTCACTGACCTATTGCGCAGTGAGAACCAGCTTGCTGTACGCGTGACCGGCTCAAAGTGGCTGCCCGCCGGGCGCAGTACACCGTGGTTCCGCCTGATCAACCACCTCGAATCAAAGGTCGTCAGCATCGGCAACCGCCATCCCCACCGGCGCGACACGCTCAAGTGCCAGATGAGCTTTGGCTGGGATTTCGCCCCGGCGCTGCGCACCATGGGCATCTGGGACGACGTCTATGCCATTGCCAGCGGGGATGCCTTTATCCGGGATGTCGACGTCACGCAGCAACTTGGGCAGGAAGAGGCTCAACTCGCCATCACGGCGGAGGTGGATGCGCGTGTGGCGCGGACGGCGCTGCTGCGCTGCACCCTGGCTGGCGAGGGCTTTGATGCCGCGCCAGTCGTGGTGGAGCGCACGATCGAAGCGGAGCCCGGTGCGACCCACCACACCCTCGAACTGCAAGTACCCGAGCCCCATCTATGGTGGCCCTGGGACCAGGGCAGCCCCGATCTCTATCGCCTCACGGTCGAGGTGTGGGACGGTGACCGCTGCCTGGATGCGCACACCAGGACACTCGGCCTGCGCGAGGTGGAATTGGACGGCTGGACGCTGCGCATCAACAGCCGGCCTGTCTACGCCCGCGGAGCCAACTGGGTTCCCGCCGATGTGCTCCCAGGACGGGTGAAGGAGGAAGACTACCACGCACTACTCACCCTGGCGCGGCAGGCGAATATGAACATGCTCCGCGTTTGGGGCGGAGGGCTGCGGGAGAAGCGGGCTTTCTACGACCTGTGCGACCGGTTGGGCATCATGCTGTGGCAGGAATTTCCCCTGGCTTGCGCCTTTCTCAGTCGCTTTCCCCGCTCATCAGGCTACCTGCAACTTGTCGAAAGAGAGAGCGAGGCCATCGTGCGCGACCTGCGCCCCCACCCCAGCGTTGTGCTGTGGTGCGGCGGTAACGAGTTCAGTCCAGAGCGCAACCGGCCCGTCGTCGACATCCTGCATCGTACCGTCACCAGGCTCGATGCGGAGCGTCCCTTTCTGGATGCGTCGCCTGCTGAAGGCGACAGTCATAACTGGCAGGTGTGGCACGACTTTCATCCGCCCTCCGCCTATCGCCAGGACCAAGCCCTCTTTGCCAGCGAATTCGGCCTGCAGGCAGTGCCCGACAAGGAGACACTCCGGAAGGTCATCCCCGATGAGGAGCTATGGCCTCCTGGCCCATCGTGGCGCTACCACGGCGCGGAATTGCCCAAACTGCTGCGCTATGCACGCCCCTTCCTGCAAGATAGCGACCCCAGCCTGGATGAGCTGATCGAGGCCAGCCAGCGCGCTCAGGCCCATGCCCTGCAGATCGCCATCGAGCACTATCGCCGCGCCAAGGCCCGCGGCGGGGGCGGCGTCCTGATCTGGCAGCTGAACGAGCCCTGGCCTGCCATTTCCTGGGCGCTGGTCGATTACGCCCGCCGGCAGAAGGCCGCCTACACCGTGGTCCAGCGGAGCATGAACCCGGTGCTGGTGAGCCTGGAATATCCGCTCCGGCGCTACCAGCCCGGCGACGAGCTGCCCATCGGCATATGGGTGATCAACGACCTGCCTTCAGACCTGACCGGCTGCGAACTGGAGATCGTGCTGTGGACCGGCCCCGCACAGGCCGCTGCCAGGCACGTCATGAAGGTGGACATCCAGCCCAATTCAGCGCGCGAAATAGGCCGTCTGACTTGGGCGATCCCGCCCGGTGACCACTGGCGCCTCACCTGCAAGCTCTGTCACGAGGGGCAGGTCCTTTCGGCGAACGAGGTTGACCTGACTGTCCACGACGACATCGTACCCACTCTGCAGCAGCGGGTGCGTGCCTGGCTCCGCAACCTGCTGGTGCCTTCGTAAGAGACCGCCCACAAGAGCATTCCCACCAGACCCCGCCTGCCATCCCCGCCTGGCCGGCCTTGCTGCAGGAACGAGACCATGATACAATCTGATCAGGTGGAGTACCGAACGGCATCGCCGCGCGTGAGGAGGTTTTCACGTAGACGCCACCCCGGTTCTGTCAACGCAGAGCCCTTCACGGGCAGCACAGGGACAGCTCTTATGGTGAGACGGCTGAAGGGATTGGCTCGAACGATCTTGACAATTCTCCTGATCCTCCTCATCCTCTACGTGGCACTGGGCCTGGCGTTCCACATCAGGTGGCAGAGCGCGCTGGAAGCTTGCAGGGAGACACGCAGGGCCCGGGGCGAATTCGTCGAGCCCGAGGTATTCGGCGGCGTCCTGGGCCTCCTCTTCGACCTCACCTATTGGCCTGCGTACGCCTGGGCCAACATCTACCACGATGGCACGCCCTTTGCCACGCCATGCACGCATACTCTCCGCTAATGGCCCGAGTCCTCACTCAGAGCGCCGCTAAAAGGAGGGAGCGCGAGTAGCAAGAAACCCGCGAGGTGTACCAAGGGACCTCGAAGATAGTGCCAGCCGAGCTCCTGCAAATAGGTTTGACTTTGCCGTGCCCCTATGGTAGAATGGCTGCCAGTTTTTGGTGGCACCGCCGTATGTGGCCTCGTGCCGAATAGGCTTCTGAACACTCGACCCCCGCGGGCCATTCGAACCTTCCGTCCCCGAAGGTTTGAGACCAAGGCAGATCCCCGACAGGCAGTATCCTATTTGAGTCGCGCCTTCAAGGTCCATGCCCACCACGTGTCGAGTCGATCCGTCGTTGAGCATAGTGCCTGACCAGTAGGTAACAGGCACGTATCCAAGACTCCGTCCATCTCTGGTTAGCGTAGAACCAGTTTAGCCGTCAGCGAACAAGGAGGGTCTGTGAAAGAAACTGCTTTGGACTACTCACGGTACTTTTGGCAGGGCGACAAGGTCAGGCTGCGCCCTCTGCGACTTGATGACGCTGAGGCCGCCTTCATCGCCAGTCTTGACAGCCCCTCTCGACAGGCACTCCAGCTCGGCGTTGAGCTGCCAACCTCGATGGAGGCGCTCCGGTCCT
>JASFLR010000119.1:0-7586 GCA_050117995.1 Anaerolineae bacterium | reverse complement strand
CTTGGGGCTGTACTTCATCGTACAGGTACCCTGTCCCACGTCAACGTTCAGATCGGCGCCCAGGTTTTCCTGCGACAGTCGCAGATAGTGGCGCATGACCTGCGGCTGGGAGAGCTCGGGCAGGGCGGGCGGTTGCCTGCGGCGCATCTTTTCGGGCAGGACGGACCAGGGCTGTGATCTTGCCTGCTTGCCAGCCCTGTCCTCAACATCCGCCTCCACCTCTGGCAGCAGGATGCCGCGCTGGCCCGGTTGGCTCAACTCAAAGATGATCGGCTCGTCCCATCGCGCCTGGTGGAAGCGCCGCAGGTTCAGTTTCCCATCGGTGAATCGGTGACGGCTGATGTCGTTGCTCATCCGTGAATCACCTCCCTCAGCGCACCTGCCAGCCTGTCGATGTCGGCCTGGGTTTGGACCTCGGTCACGCAGTAGAGCGCGCTCTGGCCCAGCTCCGGAAATTCGGCGGTCAAGTCTTTGCCGCCAAAGATGCCATGCGCCAAGAGCCCCTTGTTGATCTCGGCGACTGTTTTCCCTGTGCTGTCAAAGCTAACCAAGAACTCTTGAAAGTGGGGCGCATGGATGGCAGGGGCCTCGACTCCGTCGATTTCGCTGAGCTTGGCCATTGCATATCGCGCGCGGGTCATGATGCCTTCGCCGAGCTCGACGATGCCCTGCGGCCCCAAGAGCGCTAGGTATACGCCCGCAGTGATCCCCCACAACGCCGCCGCGGTGCCCACCCACTCCTTGCCCTCCTCGCGGACCGCAAAAGAGGTCCGCTCGTAGGCCACGTCTCCGAATCCGTACTCGCCCGGCACCCTGGTTGGTGCAATCCCGAACAGGCGCGATGGGTACTCCATCACGTACTCTTCTTTGTCGTGGGTGGCGATAAATCCGCCATGCCCGCCGCCGTACTGCATGTGGACACCCAGTGACTGGATGTCGCCGCAGACGATATCAGCCCCATAGTCAGCCGGCGGGGCCAGAACGCCAAGTGAGACTGGTTCGACCGCGACCGCACACAGCGCGCCGTGATCGTGGGCGATCTGGGCTATTTGCTCTCCCTCAGTCTCGACAAATCCGAGATACGATGGGTTCTCAAAGTAGACAGCGGCGGTCTCGGCGGATATTGCCGCCTGGAGCGCGTCCAGGTCCAGTTGCCCTGTCCCTTTGTCGTAGCTCAACAGCTTGGTCTCCATCGCTGGCTTGACGTAATCCGCTATCTTGGATAACTTGTCGGGTCCGATCGTGCCGCACAACAACGCCTCGCGGCGGCCCGTGATCCGTGAGGCCATGCGCAGTGACGTGGCAGCGGCCTGAAAGCCGTCGTAGGTTGGCACGTTGACGATATCCATATTCAGGAGCTCGCCCATCATGCTGCAGTATTCGAACAGCGCCTGGAACCGCCCGTGATCGTCGTACGGCTCGCCCGCGTATGCGGTCAGAAACTCGCCCCTCTGGTTCACTTCGTCGCATATGGCCGGTACGTGATGTTGGTAGCAGCCAGCTCCCAGAAAGCTCAGCGCTTTGCCGGTAGGGGTGTTACGCGCCAGCATACCCTCCACATGCCGCTTCAGGGCGTATTCGGACAGAAGGGGTGGGGGCAGGTCCAGCTTTGCACGAAGGCGCAGTTCCTCCGGGATATCCTCAAAGAACTCCTCCGTGCTTTCTGCCCCCACCTCATCGAGCATCTCTGCCCTGATCGAGGGCGCCGAATTCGGGATATAGGGGTATACTGTGCGTCGATCTCGTTTCATATAGTCTCTCCCCGCTGAGCTAGTCTTGTATAGGTAACTGCCAAGCAATCTGCCGATGTCGTATGTCGCTGTCGGGCTCCTCTGTCATGACAGACAAATAGGCCCGGCGCCGAGGTTCTATTGGCAGCAACCCTCGCACGCGGGCCTATTGTACCACAACTTGGGCGTTCCGCTATAATCGTCTGTCCATGCGTGCGGCGTTGTGATAATGGGTGTGTCACGTCAATGCCATCGAACGTGGCTTATTACGGCACCCCAAGAACAGCGTCACAGTGTCACAGCAGACTGATTCTCACCAAGCACAGACCAAGAACTTGTTGCTGCCGGCTAGACGTGACCGTAGTAATCGCGGTGCACCGTCACCGAATAGGCGTAATCCAGCAGCGTGCCCCAGGTGAAGATGGGGATGTCGATCTCACGCTGGATGGCGCGGGCAAAGGGCTGCATGCCTGTGCACTCGAGCATCATCGCCCCCATGTTGGGATGGGCCTGGTAAAAGTCGACAGCCACCTTGACGAAATCCCTTTCCGCCTTGTCATAGTAGGCTTCGGGCACATCGGGGCGGACTGGCGCGTACCACAGATTCTCAAACTCCGGGCAGCGCCCATCATCTTCGGCGCCAGTGATGACATAGTTGCTGCCAATCTGGATGCCGACGGATTCTAGATGCGCATCAGTGAGCTGGGCCGACCGTGCCGCCAGGATGCCAACCACCTTGTCGGGTCCAATGAGCTGTTGCGCCCAGGCCACCTGCAGGAGGCTGGACATGAACACCGGAACTTCTACATGATTGGCGACATCGCGCTGGAAATAGGCAAAGTAGCCGCATTCGGCAGCGATGGCCCGGCAGCCCATAGATTCTAGCTTGGCCGCTGCGCGGAGGATCGGCTCGCGGCAAGGTGACTTGTCCTCCTCGTGAACCAGCGACCAGATGTCCACACCCTCTGATATTTCGTATTGGATGGGAAAGGGAAACGCGCTGGCGTTGCGCACGTCGCCCGGAAAGCCAGGGTACACATCATCCAGGATGATAATACCCAGGCCCATACCGTAGCAACTGTGGCCCTTGCGGGCCTTGATGTAATTGATGCCCATATCTCGATTTTGGTAATGCATTCGGTAATCTCCTTTATCTGCTGACTATTTCTTCCAGAGTTTGTATAATGTCTTCGGATAGTGGCTCTGCGCGTCGACTCTCAATGATCTCGCGTGCTTTTAGGTTGGCGCGTCGTTGCAGCGTGGTTGCACCGTGGGCCGCCCAGCGACGATAGTCGTGGCGATCGAACAGGGTCGGGACCCAGTCCTCACGGAAGTGCTGTAGCGTGTGCTTGGTATCGACAAAGTGACCATCGGGTCCTATCTCGTGGATCAGGTCCAGCGCCAGCGTCTCCTCGCTGACCTCCAGCTTTCGAAAGTACTGCCGCAGCCAGCCGATGACCTCGTTGCAGAAGCAGAGGAACTCCATGCTGCCGGTCGTGGCGCAATCGAGGTAGCCGACGTCGTGGATCAGATTGGCGCCGCAGAGCATCTCGTCAAAGAGGCCCAGCGCAGCTTCTCCTGCTGCCTGGGCATCGAGTACCTTGGCGTCACTTGCCCCAGCCGCGCCAAAGGTGGGTATGCCATAGTAGTGCGCCAGATCCCAGCCAAAGGGCCCGCCGTCGGGCGCAGCGTAGAGGCTGACCATCGATCGCATGTCTATCCCTTCGCCGCCGGGCTTGCTGCGCAGGAATGGGGAGCCCTCGCGCTTGAGCTGCGAGAGCACCAACCCTGCCAGTTGCCCCGCGTTGCCCAGGGCCAGCGCCCCGGCGATGGTAATCGGTGCCATCGTGCCCCGCGCCTTGCTTGGCGCGTAGACGGTCGGCATGTTTCGCTCGGCGGCGTACAGCAGCCGCTTGACGCTTTCCTCGTTGTGCTTGAACGCGGAAACGACATTCACATAGTTTACCACAAAGGGATATCGCTGCAGTTGCTCCAGGCTACCAGCCACTGCCTCGGCCATCTCCAGAGCATAGACGGTACTCGATGCCTCCATGCCCACAAAGACGATCGGTTTGGTGGTCTCCTGGAGCATGATGGCCATCTGCCGCCGCTCGTACTGATCTTCTGGCACGTCCGAGGGCAAGTACTGGGACATCACAAAGTCCAGGTTGGGCAGGCCGTCTACCAGTCGCACTGCGCGCACCACGTCGTCCAAGATGGCCTTGCGCCGCTCCCCGGTATCCAGATCGTAGATGTAGCTACAATCGGAGCCAGGACCAAAGTAGCTTCGATAGCCCCCCAGCGCCATGGCCCGCCGCCCGGTCTGGTCAAAGATGGTGATATTCTTGGGCGCGCTGCGCACTGCCCACTCGACCAGGTGAGCCGGAATACGTACCAGATTGCCTTCGGAGATGTCGGCCCCGGCCTTTTTCAACAGATCGAGGGCCTCGTGCTCGTAGAAGCGCATCCCGGTGCGGGCCATGATCTCCAGGCTGGCGTCGTGGAGTAGGCTGAGCTGGTTGTCGCTAAGGCTACGAAACTCGAAGGGACGGTACTGGCCAAAGTGCTCGTACTTTTGCACGTTTGCCTTGCGCCTAACCATGCGCCGCCTCCGCTCGCTGGACGATAGCGTTTACAGCCTTTACTGCCTCGGCAGGTAACGGTTCTGGCTGGTGCTCAGCCAGAATCTCCTTCACCCGCGCAGAGGCCCGCTCTTCCAGCGTAGTTGCCCCTTGAGCTTGCCAGTTGTCATAGTTCTGCCTGTCGATGAGTGTTGGATACCAGCGATCCCGGAAGTGCTTGAGAGTGTGTTTGCTGTCGATGTACTGCCCGTCAGGGCCAATTTCGTGGATCAGATCCACCGCCAGGGCCGTTTCACTTACGTCGATGCCTTGCAAGCTGTGCTCGATCCAGCCCAGGATCTCGTCGCAGATGACGAGTTGGGCCAGGGAGTAACACAAGCCTGATTCTAGATAGCCCAGGTCGTGGACGATGTGACCACCGTTGAGGGCTGCAGTCATGAGCGTCAGCCCTGCCTCGAGCGTTGCCTGGCCGTCAAGGCATTTGGCGTCACTGCAGCCGCCCAGGGAGAACAGCGGCAAGCCGTAAAAGTGTGCCATGGACTGGGCGACACCACGCCGGTCAGGCTCGGCGTAGGGCTGGACCGTCGTCCTCATGTCGAGCGCGCTGCCCCCCCAGCCGGCCATGACGTAGGGCGCGCCTTCTCGCTTGAGTTGGGAGATGACCAGGCCAACTAGCGCCCCTACGGTCCAGATGATCTGGCAGCCAGCTACGGTGACAGGCGCGGTTGCGCCTCCCAATCCCACCGGGATATAGAGGGCCGGAAGTCCCTTGCCAGCCAGGTAAAGCAGCTTCTGCAATGCCTCCTGGTTGTGGCGCAACCCGGTAGTCACGTTGATGTAGCACGTTGCGAAAGGGTTGAGCCGCAGCGCATCTGCACCCCCAGCGACCGCCTCGGCCATCTCTACTGCGTCGACGCAGCCAGAGAACTCGGTGGTTACGTAGACGATCGGTTTGGTGGTGTAGTTGAGCATGACCTCCATCTGGTAGCGATCAGCAACCATCTGCGGCACGTCCACGGGCAGGACCAGGGACATTACAAAGTCGATGTTGCCCAGGGCGTCGGCAACCGTGATGCCCTCGATCACGTCCTGGAGCACTGGCTTGCGCCGCTCTCCGGTACGGTGGTCGATGATATTCAGGCAGTCGGATCCCGGTCCGAAAAAGCTCCGGGCGGCCCCTGTCTTGCCCGCGCCTTCGATGGGCATGACCGGATTGCCGTGGCGGTCGCAGAGTACGATGCGCCTGGGCACGGTGGTGAATGCCTTTTCCACCATCCCCGATGGAATGCGTACCAGGTTTCCGTCGGAGAGATGGGCGCCGGCCCCTGTGACCAGGTCGATGGCCTCCTGCTCGTAAAGGCGCACGCCGGTGCGCTCCATCACCTCCAGGCTGGCCCAGTGAATCCGCTGACACTGTTCGTCTGACATGCGCCGGAAACGGGCGCTCTGAGATGCGGTATCGTTGATGAGTATCTTTGCCATGGTTTACCTCGTCGTTCTGCTCTACTCCTTGGTAAGTTCGGCTTCACCCTTGCGCCGGAGACTCTCGAGCGCAGCCAGGGTCTTGTCAGGTAAGGGTGGCGGCTGGTGGCTGTCAACCAGTTCCCGCACCCTTTCCCGCGTGCGCTGTTCCATATCCTTGGCGCCCTCGCGTCGCCAGACTTCGCGGTGCTGCCGCGTGAGGAGCTGCGGTATCCACAACTCGTCTCGCATGTGACGCACGGTGTGCTTCTCCTGGAGATAGTGCCCGCCTGGGCCTACCTTCTCGATGACGTCGCGTGCCAGCGTCTCGGAACTGATGCGGATGCCCTCGATGAAACGTTTGGCCATGCCAACCACTTCGTTGCCCATGACCAGCATCTCGGCGGAGCAGACCATGCCGCCATCCAGATAGCCCACGTCGTGTATCAGATTCAGTCCGGCCAGTCCCTGCGCCAGGATGTGGAAGGCACTCTCGATCCCTGCCTGGGCATCTATGGTCTTGGAGTCGGTTGCGCCAGCGAGGCCCCAGGTGGGCAGCTCGAACGACTGGGCCACCTCGGCTTGCGCCGCCAGCCCCAGGCTCACCTCCGGTGCGGCAAGACTCAGCAGTGCTGTGCGCATGTCAAAGGCGCCCACGTTGCCGCTCAGGCAGCAGGGAGCGCCTGGTTTGCGGAGCTGGATGATGACCAGGCTCATCAAGCTCTCGGCGATCGACTGGGCTATGGTACCGGCCATCGTGACCGGGCTGGTGGCCCCCATCTGGGCGCTCGGTCCCGGCACCTGGGGCATGCGCAGGTCGGCGGCGACAAACATGCGGTCCACCACATCCGTGGGGAAGACCAGGGGCGAGATAGGCTCCGGATAGACGATCAGGAAGGGTCGCTGTTGCAGTGCCTCCAGCCCGCCAGCCACCTCCGCCGCCATCTCGTAGACCAGCTCGACGCCCCGTGGTGAATACCCTATAAAGACCATGGGCTTGGTCGTGTTGGTCACAACGGCCTCGAACTCGTACACGTCCGCAGCCAGCGGATGTACGTCCTGCGATGAGCCCATGGGCATCACCCAGTCGATATTGGGCAGCGCATCGGCCACCTTCGCGCCCAGGGCAATGTCGGCCACCCGCGTCTCGCGGATCTCGCCGCTAAAGGCGTCGCGCGTGTTGGGGCTGGCAGTCGAGGTGCCATAGTAGCTCTTGCGCCCCTCGACCTCCATCGCCCGCTTGCCGTCGCGGTTATAGGTGGTGAAACCCTTGGGGGCCGTTCGCACGCACTCTTGGACGATGTGGCGCGGCAGCCAGACCCGCCGATCCCGTACCAGCGCGCCCGCCTTCTTTAGCAGGCTCAGCGCGCCCTCGTGATGGACCTCGCAGCCCGTTTTTTCCAGGACGTCGAATGCGGCCTGCTTGATCTCCCAGACCTGGTCGTCGCTCAGGACACGAAAGGACACTGTGCTGTTTTCCACAAAAGACGATTGAATCATACTTGACTCTCCTTGGTGTATTTGGTTATTCGTAGTTACCACGGAGCCATGCTGAGCAGCCGCGCTACCCACAGTCGGCATCGCAATTGGCTCCACGTGCGGATGGCCTCTTTTTGGTCTGTTTCGTCTGGACGATGCGCGCCATACAGGGCACGCGTGCAGAGGTCAGATAGCCGGCGGATCTCGCCTGGAGCGGATGCCAACCATACGCCCCAGCGCCGGTCCCGTGCCAGATTTCGTAGACGCCGGCCCAGGGCAGCCGCGAATTCGCCCGGGGTCGCTCCCTGTGGCGGTCTGATCTCCAGCCACTGCC
>JASFLR010000118.1:0-7713 GCA_050117995.1 Anaerolineae bacterium | reverse complement strand
GCAGGGTGTGGGTCTTGGTAGCGTCCAGACACACATCGACCTGTCCAGACGGGCCTACAGGTCCTACGTCGCTCAGCCTGACCAGGTAGGCGTTTTCCACCCCACTCCATTGCAGTCGCGTGCACTGTCCCCGGACTATGGTGTCCTGCAAGGTGCTGAATTCGCCAATGATTGGCTCTGCGGCTGGTGTCTCGCTAACGACCGGAGGGGCCACGGGCTGTTGAGGTACGGAAGTAGGCCGGGTTGTCGGGACGGCCAGGGTGGGCACGGCCGTCGCCGTTGGTCTGGGCGTCATGGTGGGCGGTGGCAGTGTGGCCTCGCCGGTGATGGGCCCGGCAGCAACTTCAGTGGCAGGTGTCGCGCTGTCCTGGTCGCTACTCATTAGCGGCCGGATCACAAACACTGCAAGGAGGATGGCAGCGATAGCGACGACTGCCAGGGTGACAACTAGCCCGCTCCGGCTCCTGCCAGGAGCCGGAGCAGCAGCAGCTGCAGCGGCACCGACAGGCTTACTTTCTACCAATGTGTCTCGTCCGGCAATGGCAGCTGCAATCTCGACCCGGAACTGGGTCTGTCCGACGCGAACGAGATCGTTGTGGCTCAGCACACGGGGACCAGTGAGCCTTTCTCCGTTGACAAAGGTGCCGTTGGCGCTGCCCAGGTCGGTGATGACCCACCGGCCGGCTTGCATAACGATCTCGGCATGGTGGCGAGAAACTTGGTTATCGGGCAAAATGATCTCATTGTCCCCATGCCGTCCGATACCCGCCGGTTCGAACTCGAGGGGAAAGACTTCTCCTGTGCCCTGCTCTATGAGCTGCCCCATGTTCATACACTATCTCCTCGACCCATCTTGGCAGGGCTGTGCGCCTGCCGGGCCACGGAGCAGTATACCACATCCGCCAATCGTCGCCAAATCAGGTGTCCAGATATTGATGAGGATGTGATCTGCAGGATGCAGTGCAGACCTGCTGAAATGGCTGCTGCTATGCAACTTTTCCATCGATTGGGCGTAAGGATATTGAATACAAGTGGTGCGGGTACGGCCAGCATGAGCCATATTGATCTGAGGAGATGAAAACGATGAGCGAAGAGGAAAAGACTGCCGAGACGGGAAAGGCCAAGTACGAAGCTGATGCCGGTCAGGCAGATGCAGGGGAGGGCAAGGCCTGGACTGAGACCGAAGAGATCAAGGTGCAGGCTCAGGATCTGTTCAGGACTATCAATGAACTCATCCGTGAGGGCACTATTCGCCGGATCACTGTCATGCGCGACGATCGGGTTCTGCTAGATCTCCCGTTGGTCGTGGGAGTGCCGCTGGGTTTGATCCTGGCAACTCAGTTGACGTTCCTATCGGCGGTGGTGGGCGTCGGCGCGCTGCTCGGTGGCTGCACGGTGCGCATCGAGCGGGATGAACCAACGGAAGATGAATAGCTGAGTAGGTTGGCTGGACTGCAGGTCCGTGTTTGCGATGGGAAGCGGACTCGCAGGACCCGGCCAATTCAGAAGATGCGAAGGGCTCCGCCACCTGTTGGCGGAGCCCTTCCTATACTGTCCCCTACTGCATGCTCCGATCGGGGTGGGTGAGCAACCGCCCGGGACTCCTGCGATCACCTCCTAAAGTCGATGCAGTCGGTTTGGCCGAACTGCTAGCTAGTCGCCCGGCACAGTGGCCTTCATCCAGCCACTGGTGTTGTGGAAATTGGATGCAGCCATGCCCGGCGGATTGAGTTGGTCAAAGGCTGCGCGCAAGGCGTCGTCCGCCCGCATGTCGGCAATCTGCAGCATCTCGGTCAACTGCTCCATATTTCGCGGCCCGATAATGGGTGCGGTGATGCCGGGCTGGTCCTTGACCCACAGCAACGAGAGCTGAGCCGGTGTGAGACCGTAGCGCGCCGCGATCTCGGGCACATGGGCAGCTACCTCGAGTCCCCGGCGGTTGATTCTTTGGGCGTATATGCCCTGCGGGTTGGCTGCTGCCCGCGAACCGCCAGGAAACGCGGCATCAATAGGGTAGCGTCCAGCCAGCATGCCCATAGCGATGGGAGACCAGGTGAACATGGCTAATCCATATTTCTGGCACAAAGGGACTCGCTCGTTCTCGACACGCCGATCCAGCAGGTTGTAGGGAGAGGATTCGGCAATGTAGCGGGCATACCCCTTGGCCTCGCTGGTCATCAGCGCCTCCATGATCTCCCAGGCGGGGTGCGTGGAGCAGCCGATGTAGAGCACCTTGCCCTGCCGGACAAGGTGGGTCAGGGCGGCCAACGTCTCGTCAATGGGAACAACAGAGCTGGCTGAACGATGGGTGTAGTACAGGTCGATGCGGTCTGTCTGGAGTCGGCGGAGCGAGTCCTCGCAGGCGCGGAGGATGTGGTACCTGCTAAGCCCCTGTTCGTTGGGGCCATTACCCATCGGATAGTAGACCTTGGTGGCGAGGAGCACTCGATCTCGCTGGCCCGTTTCCTCCAGAAAGCGTCCGATGATGCGCTCGCTTTCGCCTGAATTGTAGCTATTGGCTGTGTCAAAGATGTTTATACCGGCTTCCAGTGCTGCTTGCATGATGCGCCGGGCTTCTTCCTCCGATGTTGGGCTGCCAAAGTTCGCTGTACCCAGGCAGAGGGGGGACACTTGAACGCCAGTTCGGCCCATTAATCGAGTTCCCACGTTTACTGTCTCTCCTCAATAGCTAGCTCTTCCTGGACCAACTGCCGGCGCAGGACCTTGCCAACAAAGCTCCGGGGCAATTCCTGGCGAAAGTACACGCGCCGGGGCACCTGGTAGGTGCGCAGCCGGTCTTGGCAGAAGGCGATGATCTCCTCCTCGGTGGCTTGAAAGCCGGGGCGGAGGACGACACACGCCCTGACTTGGCCACGTCCACTGCTCCCGTGCGCGCCGATGGCTGCAGCCTCCTGCACGCTGGGATGCTCGTGCAGGATCTCTTCGACGTCGCGAGGGTACACATAGCGGCTGCCTACGTAGATCAGGTCGCTGACGCGGTCGATGAGGCGGAAATAGCCCTCGCCGTCCATCACAGCCAGATCGCCGGTGTGTAGCCAGCCATCGCGCAAGGCGCGCTCGGTCTCTTTTTGGCGGCGCCAGTACCCCTGCATGACCTGGGGTCCCCGGATCAGGAGTTCGCCGACGCTGCCCGGCCGGAGTTCGCGACCGGTTCGGTGATGCACGATGCGAGCGTCCGTATTGGGCAGCGGCAGTCCAATGGATCCAACCCGCTCCTCACCAAAGAGGGGATTGGCATGGGTTACGGGGCTGGCCTCGGTCAGCCCATAGCCTTCCACCAGCCGTCCCCGGCTGAGTTTCTGGAAGCTCTCTTGCACCTCGACCGGCAGCGAGCTGGCGCCGCTGATGCAGATCTTAACGCTCGATATCCGGTAGTCGCGCACGTCGGGGATCTCGTTAATGGCTGCATAGAGGACCGGTGTGCCGGGGAACACGGTAGGCTGGTATCGTCGTATAGCCTTCAGGATCCTCTCGATCTCCAGGGTGGGCTTGAGGATCACCGTTGAGCCGTTCAGTAACGCCAGGTTGAGGCAGGTTGTAAGCCCGTATGAATGGGAGAGCGGTAGTACGCCCAAGAAGATATCCCGCCCCTGCCGCAGGTCCGGGAACCAGGCACGGGTTTGCAGGGCATTCGCCACCAGGTTGTGGTGGGACAGCATCACGCCTTTGGGTGCGTTGGTGGTACCGCCGGTGTAGAGCAACACGGCAAGATCGTCCGCCATGATCGGTACAGGTCGAAGATCGCCAGGCGCGCGGCGCATCAGTCGTTCCCACCAGAGAACCTTCTCCGCTTCATAGCGTGGCAGGCGGTGTCCTTCTTTGCGCTCGCGGGTGAAACGGAAGAGGGTTCGCTGCAGCCAGGGGAGGTAGGTTTTGACATTGGTGAGGATTACATTGCGGATCTTGGCTTCCTGCTGCAAGGGGCGGACGACATCGGGATAGAAGCGGCTCATGGTCAGCACCGTCTCTGCCCCAGAGTCGGCCAGTTGGCGGGCCAGGTCTCTGCGGTCGGAGACGGGGTTCACGAGCACGGCTACGGCCCCCGCAATCAGGGTGCCGTATAGGCCGATGACTGCCTGGGGGAGGTTGGGCAGCAGGATCAGGACCCGGGCGCCCTTGCGAACGCCAAGGTCCTGGAGGATGCTAGCCCAGCGGCGTGCCTCGTGTAATACGGCGCTGTAGGAGAGTCGGCGACCGCGATAGATCAGAGCAGTCTGGTCGGGCCAGCGGCGAGCGGACTCCTCGAGAAAGTGATACAGGGGCTCGTCGGGAATGGTAATTTCGGCAGGGACGCTCTTCTCGTAGTGATCCAGCCATGGGCGTTCCTGGCTCACCGCGTGTGACTCGTCGATGCCACTCCGCCAGAAGCGCAGGCCGGTCTCAAGAAAGCGCTCTACAGCCCGGTTAACGGCGGCAGGGCGCTCCAGAGGAGACTGGTGGCCTGCAGCTCGGATGATCTCCAGGCGGGCGCGCGGCATCCGGTGGGCAGTGCGGCGCGACAAGCTCGGGCGCACGTACCAGTCGCGCTGTCCAGCAATCACAAGTGCTGGCGTGGTGATGTCGCCTAATAGGTCCCATCCCTGCCAGCGGCCCACGCTGTTTTCGACGAACTTTTTAAAGATGTGCGGCGGTGCATTAAAGCGTCCTTTGCGTTGCAGGAAGGGACGCATGAGGACCATCAGCATCGACGGCGTACGCAAGCCCAGACGCATCCACCGGTTGAGGGGGAGCTGGGCGGCGGTGTTGACCAGCACCAGCTTGGCAAGCCGCTCTGGGTATCGGTGTGCAAAGTTGATGCCCAGCAGCCCACCGGCCGAATGGGCGAGCAGGACGACGGGCTCGCGGATCTCGAGCTGATCCAGCACAGCGACCAGGTCGTTGGTGATCGCATCGACTGTATAGCCATCACGGGGTTTGTCCGATCGGCCGTGGCCTCGCAGATCGGGCGCTATGCAACGGGTTCGCTGTGAGAAGTACTGGAGCTGGTTCACCCACTGCAGGGCGTGACCGCCAGCTCCCTGCACGAAGAATAGCACCGGGCTGGCCTGGCGGGGGCCAGCATCGATCACGCTCAGGTGCACCTCGGGGCGGTCCTGGACTCGGACCTTCACTCGTTTGTCGTCGAATTCACTCATTGGCCAGGCACTCGCATCTGGTGAGCGAATTATACGCGAACTCGACGCGTTGCGCAAGCATGGGGGCAGCAACCAGGTTTCCGGAACGGGGTTTGACTTTTGCCTGTCCAGCGGGTAGAATGTCACCGCTTCAATCTTGAATATGAAAGAGCAGGTGCAGTCATGCGAGCGGTTATCCAGCGAGTGCGCGAGGGCCGGGTACGTGTAGATGGGGAGACGATTGGCGAGGTCGGCTATGGCCTGGTGATCCTGTTGGGAGCCGGTCATGGTGACGGCGAGACCGAGGCGAGCCGCCTGGCGGACAAGATTGCCACTCTCCGGATCTTTCCCGATGCAGAGGGCAAGACAAATCTGTCCATCCTCGATGTGGATGGCGCAGCCCTCGTAATCTCCCAGTTCACGCTATACGCCGACTGCCGGAAGGGACGGCGGCCCAGTTTTGTTCATGCGGCACATCCCGATGTTGCCGAGCCGCTAGTGGATTTCTTTGCCGAAAGGTTGCGGCAAGCAGGGATCGACCGCTTGGAGACTGGCGAGTTCGGGGCCATGATGCTGGTCGAGATCCACAACGACGGGCCCTTTACCATCATCCTCGACACGGAGCAGCTCACCCGCTAACCATACTGGCAACTTGCGTGAGACGGATGACGCCGACTCGGACATGGTCCATGGCACGGTCGGCCTCCATAGTGAGGGGACATCTATTCCGGTCGCTGCGCCATGGGCAGCGACAGCGCAAGCTCCTGTAGTAGGGGGTAGGTTCAAGTAACAGTGCTGACCCTTTGACGGGGCTGGGTGTCGTGTGCTACAATGGGGACAGCACGGCAGGGTGAGGGGTGCAGATGATCACATTGACCGATGCAGCAGCTTACCAATTGCGACACCTGTTTCGCGGTAGGAAGCCCGCGGAGCAGGGGGTGCGCATCTTTGTCCACGCCGGTGGATGTGCCGGATTGCAGTACGGAATGGCCTTTGAGGCGCAGGGGCGCGAGGACGACACTGTGGTGGAGAGCCACGGCGTGCGGCTTTACGTGGACCCGTTCAGTGCGGCCTACCTGCAGGGTGCCTGCATCGAGTATTCGGACGATCCCAAGGGAGTTGGGTTCCGCGTGGAGAATCCGAACGCGGCAGTGACCTGTGCCTGCGGCCTCTCTTTCCGCGTTGATCTGGCAGAGGGTTGCTGAGTATTGCTGCATTTTGTCGGTTATCTGTGGCACGCGCGCTATGCAGGGATAGCCGCCGTGACCACGAGAGGAGTCGGCGGTCATGGATTTCTACCGCTGGATAGAAGAGGCGGCGCGGCGAAACGATAGCTTGCTATGTGTAGGGCTAGATCCGCGCTCGGAACGGCTGGCCTCGGGCGATGATCTATTCAGTTTCAACAAGCGCATCGTGGATGCCACAAGGGACCTGGTGTGCGTGTACAAGCCGAATTTTGCGTTCTACGAGGCCGCCGGTCCGCCGGGACTGGAAGCACTGCAGCGCACAGTGGAGTATGTGCACCAAACTGCCAAAGTGCCCGTGCTCCTGGATGCCAAGCGGGGCGATATTGGCTCGACGGCAGAGGCGTACGCCCGCGCGGCATTTGAGGTCTGGGGCGCCGATGCCCTGACAGTCAATCCCTACCTGGGAGCGGACTCGGTTACGCCCTTTACCGGCTATGCGGGAAAGGGCGTCTTTCTTTTATGCCACACCTCCAACCCGGGAGCAACCGATCTGCAGACCCTGCCCTGCCCTAGCCGGCCTCTGTACGAGGTTGTCGCTGAGAAGGCACAAGCGTGGGGCACCGGCTTGGTGGTGGGTGCGACCTATCCCGAGGCGCTGGCCCGCGTCCGAGCCGTCTGCCCCGAGGCGTGGATCTTGCTGCCGGGTGTAGGGGCGCAGGGGGGCGATCTGGATGGCGCGCTGGCTGCCGGACTTGGAGCGGACGGACTGGGTGTTGTAGTCAACTCCTCGCGAGGCATCATCTACGCACCGGATCCACGCCAGGCAGCGCTGGAGTTGAGGAATCGCATCAACGATGCCCGGTCGGGGTCTTTGGCGTCCGTATATGATGCAAAGACTGCCCTGACCTTGACCCTGGCGGAGATCGGCGCGATTCGCTTTGGTGAGTTTACCCTGGCTTCGGGCAAGAAGTCGCCCATCTACATCGATCTACGGCTGCTGGCCTCGTATCCTGCCGCGTTGCGAGATGTGGCTCGTGCCTATGCCGAGCTGCTGCGAGCAAAAGCGGGCCTGGGCGAGCCGGGAAAGCGCACACGGCTGGCGGCTATCCCCTATGCGGCCCTGCCCATTGGGACCGCCGTCGCGCTGGAGCTGGGCCTGCCGCTGATCTACCCGCGCAAGGAGGTCAAGGCCCACGGCACCTCGCGGCAGGTCGAGGGTGAGTACGAGTCTGGTGACCGGGCCGTGGTGCTGGACGATCTGATTACCACCGGCGGCAGCAAGCTGGCGGCCATCGAGCCGCTGGAGGCTGCCGGGCTGGAGGTGCAGGACGTCGTGGTGTTGATCGACCGCGAGCAGGGCGGCGGCGCGGAACTGGCCGAGGCCGGCTACC
>JASFLR010000117.1:0-7738 GCA_050117995.1 Anaerolineae bacterium | reverse complement strand
ACGTCAGCAACTTTTCGTCGTACAGCGTGATCTATGGTTCTGTGGGAGCCATCATCGTCTTCTTGCTGTGGTGCTACTTGAGCGGTCAGCTCCTTTTGTTAGGTGCCGAGTTTACGGCTGAATATAGCCGTTGGCGCCGGGCCGGTCGCCCCGTTGAGACACGGCCGCTGGGTGAGTGGATGGCTGATTGGGCACGCATCAGGGAGAGCGAGGAAGACGGATGATCGAGCTGGCCTCGATTGCTGCTGTGTTTCTGGGTTTCAGCCTGGTCTCGCGCCGGTTGGAGAGCACGGTTCTCACCGCGGCCATCGTTTTCCTCGGGGCTGGCCTCTTGCTTGGTTCCCGGCTGATCCGAGCCGTGGATTTCCAGCACGTGGCTCCCTTCTTCCTGGCTGTGGGTGTCGTGGCCCTATCGCTGAGTTTCTTCAACCAGGCCTCGCGCATCGACCCGGCAACCCTGCCGGGCGCTGCCGGGCTGCCCGCCCGCTTGTTGCTGATCGGCTTGCCGCTCACCATCGTAGCTGGGGCCTTGCTAGCTGCCTGGGTGCTTCCAGGATTCACCATCGCTGAGGCTGCGCTGGCGGGCGCTATCCTCGCCCCAGCCGATACCGGTCTGATCCCGGCTGTGATAGGCAGTAAGAGGGTGCCGGTACGCATCCGGCAGGCGCTAAATGTTGAATCGAGTCTGAATGACGGCATCACTACTCCTTTTGCAGCGCTATTCATGGCCCTGGCCAAGAACAGCCTGGGATTCGAGACCGCCAGCTTCCACTGGCTGTCACCCCTGACGGAGATGGTCCTCGCGTTGCTTGTCGGCCTAGCGGTAGGTGGGGCGGGAGGCTGGCTGCTTCGCGAGGCCGACCATCGGGGCTGGATAAGCCCCGGATTCCAAGGGTTGGTGTTCCCCTCGTTGACCATGATCGCTCTGCCGGCGGCTTACCTGCTAGGTGGCAACTATTTCATCGCCTGTTTCGTCGCCGGCATAACGACTGCTTGGGTGCTGGGAGACTACAGTGAGCGTCACAGTCGTTTCTCAGAGACAACAGACCAGATCTTGAGCCTGCTAGTACTGCTCATCCTGGGCACCGAGTTCGTAGAGCGCCTCCCTGCGCTCGAATGGCGCATCGTGCTCTATGCCGTCCTGAGCCTGACTTTGGTACGCATGATTCCAGTGACCATCGCCCTGCTTGGCACAAGGCTACGACCGGAGAGTGTGCTGTTCCTGGGTTGGTTTGGCCCACGAGGTCTGGCCTCCATCGTGCTGGGCACCCTGGTCCTGGTCACGGTACCCGGCATAGAACACTCGGAGACCATCATCCTGACAGTGATGACGACCGTGGTATTCAGTGTGATGCTGCATGGCGCGTCGGCTATCCCACTGGCGGCCCTCTACGGCCGGCAGGCTAGCCAGTTTGAGGAATCGGCTCCAGAGAACGACCGGGTTGTGGAAATGCCGATCCACCTTGCATGGTCGCACCCGGCAGAACAGATCGAGGGACGGATCGCGGCCTGGGAGGCGCGCTTCCGTCATCGCTGACAAACCGCGGCGGCAGTCTTTCGGACGAGGCCTAGCCTCAAGGAGAAGAATGTCGACCTCAGCTTCTACGAATCATTATCTGCCAGTATCGTGCTGGTGAACAATAACCATAGTATAAGGGAGATGGAGAGAAATGGCTGAATTCAATGAAGAGAATCGTGAGCAACTGCAGACGGAGGCTTCGCCCAAAGCGAAGCTGGGGCGGGCTGACCTCCTGGACCGCTGGACTGAGATCCTGTCGGCCATAATGCTCGGGCTCGTAGCCATGGCTACGGCCTGGAGCGGGTATCAATCTGCGCGTTGGGGTGGCGTGCAATCGACCAAGTACAGCGAGGCGGGCGCGCTGCGTGTCGAATCCACGCGCGCCTCCGCCCTGGCGGGGCAGCAGACCCAGATTGATGTCGGTCTGTTCAGCAACTGGCTCAATGCCTACGCTGACGAGAACCTGCCTCTGGAAGAATTCTACCGCGAGCGCTTCAGGGCAGAGTTCATGCCAGCGTTTAGTGCCTGGTTGGCTACTAGGCCAGTCCAGAACCCGGAGGCTCCCTCCTCCCCATTTGATATGCCGGAATACCAACTCGCTGCTACCCAACAGGCCGAGGATCTGGAGCAGCAAGCCTCGGCTACCTTCGATGAGGGCAAAGCGGCGAACCAACTAAGCGATGACTATATCCTGAACGCCGTCATCCTCGCCTCGGTCTTGTTTCTCGCCGGAATTGCGCCCAGGTTTGATTGGCTCCCGGTGCGTGTGGTCATCATCGTCGTGGCGTTTCTGCTTCTCGTACTGGGCGCCTACAACCTGGCAACCTACCCGATCAACTAGTGTCAAAGGCGGCCAATTCTATGGCCAGACAGCGTATGTCCAGCGCCGATTCGGTCTTTGTGCACCTGGAAGACCCGACCAACCTCATGATGGTTACCGCGGTGATGCTCCTGGGCACGCCCGTGGACTATGTTCGTCTGGCGACGATCATGGAGCACCGTCTTCTTGCTTTTGACCGATTCCGGCAACGGGTGGTCGCATCCCGCCTGCACCGCGGCACGCTGTACTGGAAGGATGTCGCCGGCATTGACCTTGACTACCACTTGCAGCGGGCCACCCTGTCAGTACCCGGTGACCAGGCTGCCTTGCAGGAGACTGTCAGTCTCCTGGCAAGCAGGCCGCTCGAACTGTCGCGACCGCTGTGGCAATTCCACCTGGTCGAATCGTATGGTCAGGGCAGCGCCCTCATCTGCCGGCTGCACCACAGCCTGGGCGACGGCATGGCCTTAATGCAGGTCCTGTTGTCTTTGGCCGACGACTATCGTGATGCGGCTCAGCCCACTTCGCCGGCGGGGGCAGCCCAGCTACCGCGGCGTGGCTGGCAAGACACCCCCCTTACCTCCATGTACGGCAGGTTTCGCGCGAGACGTCAAAGGGCGCATCAACTTGGTCGAAAAGCGCTGAGCCTGCTGGGCCAGCCGCCCAGCATCGCCAGTGCCGCAGAAAAGGGGATAGAGGTAGCAGCCGCTGTGGCCAAGCTCGGCCTGGCCGGGCCTGACCCGGCTACCGTCCTCAAGGGAGAGCTCGGTGTCACCAAGCGGGCTGCCTGGTCCGAGCGTATTTCGCTGGGGGATGTCAAGACGGTAGGTAGCCAGTTGGGCGGCACGGTCAACGACGTGTTGTTGGCCGCGGTTACGGGTGCGCTGCGCCGCTACTTGCACGAGCGGGGAGACCCGCTGAAGGACGCCGAGTTCCGGGCGACGATACCGGTCAACATGCGTACACCAGGCACAGAGGACGAACTGGGTAATCAGATCGGCGTTTACTTGCTAGACCTGCCAGTTGGCATCGTCGACCCTGTCGCGCGCTTCCGTGAGCTCAAGGAGCGTATGGACCGGATCAAACACTCGCCGGAGGCATCAGTGACCTCTCTCGGTCTAAAGGCGGTCGGCCGATTCTCGGCACGAACCCAGCGGTGTCTCATTAATCTATTGGGGATCAAAGCCACGTCGGTGATCACCAATGTGCGAGGGCCAGAGGAGCAACTCTATCTGGCTGGCGCGCCCCTGGAGGCGCTCCTGGCCTGGGTACCGAAAGCAGGCGGGCTTGGCATTGGCGTGAGCATTCTGAGCTACGTGGGACAGGTGCGGTTGGGGGTCATCACCGATGCCGGCCTGGTGCCCGATCCGGAGACCATCGTCGCCGGGATCCAGGCCGAGTTTGATGCACTGCTGGCGCTGGCACAGCAGACGAGGGAGATGCCAGCCGCGGCAGAGCTTGGGGACATGTTGGACGACGCCCTGGCTACATTGGATTCGCTACTGACCGAAGACCAAGCCAAGGGCCCCAACGCTCAGGCAGGGGCACTGGCCCGCTGCCGGGCCCTGACCAAGACCGGAAGGCTGTGCCGAAACCGGGCCTTGCCAGGCTCGGACTTTTGTCACGTGCACGAGCCGGAGCGGCACCGGCCTTAAGCAGAAGTAGGCATGAAAGAATAGGATCCATCGGGACGGAGGTCCCTTCTGCCAAGGCCTTCAGCGCCGCGGGTCAAGGTTGCTATGGCCGGGTTCCTCTGTGCTCTAGCGAAAGGCGTGCCCTTACACAGGAGCATGTCCGTTGGAGAAGCACCCTCTTCCCATGTCTGGGGGAGGGTGCTTCCTGTCGTTGAGTTCGGCCTAAGCGCGTCCGCTTCTCTGGCGCTGGCAGCGGTTTGTGCTTATGACCTCCGCCGCCGTAGGGCCATGCCCGTTCCCAGGGCAGCCAGGCCGGCTAGCACAGTGGCTGCCCAAGGAGTCACCAGCAGTGCTCCGCCCGTCTCAGGCATGGTTGCCGGTGTCGCCTCTGCGGGACCCGCATTATCAAACACCATGCTGCCAGCGTTCTCATTGAGCGTGAGAATCAGCCGTCCCTCCTCGAGGCTGACCGTGCCGCCCATGCCCAACTTGCTCAGGAATATCTGGTCGAGCGAGTCTTCACCACAGAAAGCCAAGGTCGCCGGGCCAACTGTGTTGAAGCTAAGGCTCGTATCCTCTAGGGTGTACGTCCACATCACCTGGTTGCAGTCAGCCTTGAGGCTGGCCGAGCCGTCAGCCACGAGGATCAGGACATAGTTCTCGGGGTCCGGCACCAAGGATTGGCTGGCGGGTTCGGTCTCGGTGAGCTCGGCCCATTGCCACTGGATGCCGGTGATATCGCCATCAACGTCGGCGTAGGTGGCTGGCACCACCAGCACGGTGACCAGCAGGCTGATGATGACGAGCGTGGGGAAAAGTCGCTTTCGCATGTTGAATCCCTCCTGTTTTGCTCCACTTAGTTTAGAGTTCCTGATTTTGCCCTGTGACAGCGCGCCTTTGGGACGATCTTGGGTTTCTGCTTTCGCAAGCCCGAGATCCTAGCATACTAAGTAGTAGGTCCAGTCGCACTTACCTCCATCATCATACCCCGGGACGCGCGGTTCTACAAGGGACATTTGACCCATTCGGGTCCATACATCTGTACAGATCAGGAATCAACCCGAAAAATGGAAACTCCTGCGAGCTGCAGTGGCAGCAGTCCTCAAGAGGTGAGCTGCAGCAAGGTGTCGAGGCCATCACTTACTGGTTGGCTTGGCGAGCTTATCGAATAGGAGGCGTGCGGGGGCTGGACGGCAAGTACCTGGGCCTCTGCCCGGGCAAGCTACCGACTGGCTTCAAGGGCGAGCTCTACACCCTGGGCGTCAACCGCGACGGCACGCCGCGCATCGTCCAGCGCTGTGTGCCCGATCCTGAGACCTGGGACGTTTGCCGCCAGGCGTGGGAGCTGCGGGTCAACGGCGCGTCGTACCGCGAGATCCACGAGAGAACGGGCATCTTGGGCAGTATCGGCAGCTATGCCACCTTCTTCCGCAATCGCATCTACACCGGCACCCTGGTCCAAAGTGGTGAGGAGTGTGAGGAGTCTGTCCCAAGTCTCATTCTCGACAGATGGTTCGAACGGGGATAGCCAAAGCGCCGCAAGCGGTTACAGCACACGCCGCGCCGTCATGCCAGCGACTACCTACTGTCCGGCCTGCTGCACTGTGGCTACTGTAGGGGAGCCATGGGGGGCGATTCGATCCCTGCTCTAGCAGACGCCGGTGATGGCTATCGACGCTACACCTGCCGACGCTGGAAATCGCGTCGCGATTGTGATGGTGATCTGCACGAGGTGACCGCCAACGCCCTAGTGGCAGCGGTACTGAACAAGCTGGTAGAGAAGGTCTTTCGGCCGGAAGACTTGCTGCGGGCCCTCGAGGATGCCCAGCCCGAAGATGAGACGTGCCAGGCGTTGGAGCGCGAGGCGCGGCGGTTGACGGCGGACCTAGCTGACGTGGAGAGGTCATCAGCCGGTTGGTTGATGCTGTGGAGCGCAGTGGTTACAGCCCAAGCGTTGCCGAGCGTCTCGCCGACCGGGAGGCAGAACGATCGAGACTGCGGGTGCGGCTGTCGGACATACCGCGCCGTTTGGAGCACACGAAGGTTGATATGCCGCTTGTCGTGGTGCAAGATTACCGCCACAATGCGCGTAAGGCTCTCCAACACGGGGCGTTGGATGATGTGCGGGCTTTGTTGCGCTCGATCGTGGTCCGGGTGGAGTTAGAGCCGGATGGAGGGAGGTTGATCTCCAACTTCCTGTCATTTAGCCAGCGCCGATATTGTTGAAAAAGAATGAAATCGCCTGATAAAGTCTATAAAAGGGCATATTGCAATCTACATGAACACGCAATCTACCACGGTTCTTCCCCTGCCGGAGCGAGTCGGACGACATGGCGCGCCTCGAACTAGACTCTAATCACCAGTCGCCGCTGCAGATTCAATAAGGAGCTCAGCGGTCGGATGATCAGCGACCGCATCAGTACCTTCTAGCTCTGCAACTCCGACACGTTGTCTACGCGCTCCCGCTGATTCTAGCCCGGTACGCAGTCCACCAGATACGCATATTCTATGTGGCGGTGTCCGACCTGATCGTTTTTTCTTCGATCCTGATGGGTGCGCTGATCCTGGTCAACCTTTTGCGATTGCTGCCCCAGACCCGCGGTGTTTGGCAGCGGATCCGGGCAGACTGGACGCAACTTTCCTTCTTGCTCTACGGTGGGCTCGTGATCAGCACCATGCTTCTGTTCGACGAATACCACTATGACACCATATGGCACCATATGGCACCTCGTGGTTTGGAGTTCTTTGGCGCTGGGTGCGTGGCTGTATCTGCGGGCGAAAGGGACAAAGCAGCGCATCCTGGCACTCGTCTGTGGCGCTACCGGGGCGATGTGGATCGTAGCTCTCGCTAGGTGGGTGCTGATCCCCCTTCAGAAATGGCCAACCGGATACCCCGTGTCTCCATCAGAGGCTGCCCGCTGGGTCGAGGTTGGCAGCGCAATGATCGGCTGGGTCTGGATCCTCGTCATGCTGCTGGCGCCCGCCCTGTTGAGTTTGTTGCCTCAGTCGCCCAATCCGATCGATTCTTCCGAGAGAGAGCCCGTCGCCGCATGAGCAACTAGATGACATCACGGCTACCGGACTGTATCACTATGTCGGCGCTTTGGGGCACGCTTGGTCAAGCTCCGTAATGCCCAAAATAGAGATTCTCCATATGACCGACCAACAGGCCATAACCGACCATCTACTCGGTATGGATCGTATTTCAGGACTTGCGACCCTTGCCACCGGATGTGGCGATCCGGTGGGAGCGATGGGTTCGCATGGCTTGCATACCGAGAATTGCTGATGTCCAGAGGGAGCGCACAGATTGCACAGCCATATCAGCCTTGAAAGCTCTATTCCCCTGCTAGTTGGGGCGATGACTGAATAGTACTGGAAATCGCCATCGACATGGCGGTTTACCTGAGCGAATACTGCCTTCCGTGAACGATCTTCGCTGAAGCCTGGCCAAGAAATTAGAGAGCCGCCCTGTTGTTCTGCCATTGCGTCTGCACCCGCGCCCGGAGCTTTGGTTGCCCCTGAGTCTTGGCCAACACCTGCTCCCGCACCAGGCGCTGGTTTTCAACCTCATCTACTCATACAAGCTCACCTGATGCTGCTCAACATCATCCGCGCCCAGGTTGCCCCGGTTTTGTCCTTCGTATTCCTCCTGGAAACTGGCCTAGTGGCGTAGAGGAAATTCCCCAGATGGCCGATGCCTGGCCATCGCTGGTGTGATATACTCGGCTCAATCGGCTTTCCATCACGCTGCGAGGGGGCATG
>JASFLR010000116.1:0-7747 GCA_050117995.1 Anaerolineae bacterium | reverse complement strand
AGTTTCCGAGCCCCGGATAACCAAAGATCACCTCGGTGACCACGACGCCGCCGACCAGCCAGTTGACGTGCAACATGATAATGGTGATCGGTGCCATGAGCGCGTTGCGGATAGCGTGGCGTACGACTACCCGGCGGTATGGCATGCCCTTGATGATAGCCGTGCGGATGTAAGGCGAGTCCATCACCTCGACCATGCTGGCCCGTGTCATACGCGAAACATAGCCCAGCTCGACCAGCGTCAGGGTCAAGACCGGCAGCACCAGCATTATGGGGGTCTCAAAGATCGCATCGGCAGTGATGAATAGGGGCATGGGGAAGAATGGTTTGGTCGGATCGGTCGGACTGCTGAGCCAGACGACAAAGATGAGGATCAGGGCGACTCCGATGACAAACTCGGGCGTTGCCGTGAACCCCAGCCCGAGGATGGAGATGATTCGATCCGTCACCTTACCCTCGTTGATGCCGGCAATGATACCCAGAAATAGCGCCAGCGGCATCACCACGAGAAAGGCCACACCGGCCAAAACGAGCGTGTTGCGGATGCGGGGGAACAACGTCACGGCCACAGGGCGGCCAAACTCAAGCGACTTGCCTGGGTCCAACCGCAGCATCCCCTTCAGCAGCGGTATATACTGCTGTGGACCATCTCCCTCTTTGCGGAAGCCGGCCTTGGTCCGCACCCAGACCTCGGCGCCTGCGCCGCGCACCCACTTGACCGCGCGGTTTTGGGTATCGACTCCCCAAAAGTACTCCTGGCCGTTCTCGTCCGTCTGCCAGGCGCCACTTACGAGGTGAGACGTGGAAGAACCGTCCTCCTGGCGTTTCAGGGCCAACAGCCTTCCCTCGTCCAGCTTCCAGCGGGTGAGCTGACCGTCCACATCTGCCCACCACTCCTTCTCACCGGTCTGGGCATTTTCTGCTGTCACCAACGGATAGCCAACCCTGCGGCTGGCCCGCCAGTCATTGCCGATCAGCCAGTCGAGGTACCTTTGTAACAGCGGTGCATCCAGGCCCAACTGGGCGCGGTAGGAGGCTCGCTGCTCCGGGGTTGATTCGATGCCAAGGATTTTGACGGTGATATCGCCACTGCCCACGTCGATGAGGACAAAGAGCAGAAGAGATACCAGCAGCATGGTGACGATGGTCGAGAAGAGACTGCGTATGATGAACCGAGCCATAGGTTCACTCCTTTTCCTGTTCGCACCTACTCTAACCGATGAGAATTCGACTGAGCAGCTCTCCCCTCACACCGTCCTGCGGCTGGCGCCCTCTCCAGGGAGATTAGCCACAAGCGTGCCTACGCCGTTGTCGCAGAGGCCAGAGGCAGCCCGGTGAGAGGGGCTTGCTCCACCGCTTTAATCGTTCTGGCTGAGCCACTCAGTTGTGGTGCCGGCTTGTCATACGGACGTCGTCTTTCCGCGCAAGCCGGCACCTTGGCGAACTTGCTAGCTTTCCTTGATCCAGACGTCGTAGAGCAGGTCGTAGGCAGTAGGGTGGGCCTTGACGTTCTGGAACTTCTTGTTGGTGATATTCCACACGTTCTTCCAGTAGCTATTAAAGATCGGGCCGCGCTCCTGCATGATGTCTTCCATATCGCACATGAGGCTCCGGCGCGCTTCGACGTCCAGCGTACCCTGCGCCTCGCGCAGCAGCTCCTCGAACTCGGGATCGGTCCAGCGCGTCTCGTTCCAGTTGCCGATGGCCTCCTCGGTGTAGGCCAGGGGTAGCACCATCACAGCCAGTGGGCGGTGCGTCCAGGAGGTGATGCCTAGGTCGACCTCGGTCCAGCGGTCCCAGTAGCCGGCCGGCTCGGTGATGTCCAGCGTGATGTCAAAGCCACCCGGCAGTGCCATCTCCTTCAGGGCTTGGGCGATCTCGGGCTCGGACTGGTCGTTCTTGGTGGCCAGTGTGACCTTGAGCGGCAGTTCGAGGCCCTTTTCCGCCGCGTACTCTTCCAGTAGCGCCATTGCGCCCTCGGGATCGTATTCGGGGATTGGCTTCTCGCAGTAGGCGGGGTGGATGGGCGCCATGTGGGCATCAATGGAGAGTTCTCCCTCGCCAAAGTAGGAAAGCTGCAGGATTTTGGCCCGGTCCTGGCACTTTTTCATGGCATTGCGCACCCGGACGTCGTCCCAGGGCTCCAAGTCCACGCGCACACGTCCTAGCAGGCACTGGGACGTGCTAACCGCGCGCACCTCCAGGTTAGGATTGTCCTTCAGAGCCTGGAAGTCAGCGGGGCGCGGATCGTACAACGTGTCTACCTGGCCAGCTTGCAGGGCTGCCACGCCCGCGTCCTTGTCGATGGAGATATAGGTCACCTCGTCCAGGTAGGGCAGCGGTTGGCCGTCCTCTCCATTGCGCCAGTAGTCTGTGCGGCGCTTGAACACGGCGCGCTCGCCCTCGGCGTACTCCTCCAGCGTGAAGGGGCCGGTGCCCACCGGCTGCTTGATGATGTCGCCCTCAAAGCCGCGGTGCAGAACAATGGCTGGATAGTGGAACAGGTGCTCGGGTACGGCGATGTCGCCGTATTGAAGGTGCATGCGCACGTGGTAGTCATCCACCTTCTCCACGTCCTGCATGCCCCGCAGGTAGGCCATAAGCCCGAGCATCGAGGATCCTACGTCCTGATTGAGCCACTCGCCAAAGGTGAACATCACGTCATCGGCAGTAAAGTCGTCGCCGTTGTTCCACGTGATGCCCTGCTTCAAGTAGAGGTCCCAGGTCAAGACGTCGTCGCTGGCTTCCCACCTGTCCAGCAGGTAAGGGCGCGTGATGTTGTCGGGGCCAGTCTCGGTAAGGTATTCCCCGAACTGGCGGACGACGTTGGCGCCCTCCACCCAGGAGAGTCGAGAAGGGTGGTCTAGGAGTTGGAGCTGCATCGCACTCGTCCAGGTGCCACCACGTACGGGACCGCCAGCAGCGGGCGCCTCGGTGGGTGCAACCTCTTCCCCTCCCTCTTCTACCGCCGGAGGGCTGGTGGGCTCTTCTGTGCCGCCGCAGGCCGTCAGGAAAGCACTGGCGCTGGCAAAGGTCATGCCCAGCAGCGTCGCGTTTCGCAGGAACTCGCGGCGCGTGATCCGGCCCTTCAGATACAGGTCCTCCAACTCGGGGATGTATGCGTGCACGTCATCCCGCTTTTTCCTCTTGATGATTTCCATGTCGTACTCCTCCTAAAGGTCTTGTGTGCTGGTACTCATGTCAGGAAAGCCCCAGTCCACTCAGTTCGTAGCGCACTGGCTGTCGGTGTCCTGACGCCAACCGATCTGTCGGATCTACTGTATCACCTCCTTTCAAGTTCCTTCTTGGTCTTTGGTTAGCTTGCCATGGGCCTGATATTGCCATTTGCTTCTCTAGGTTGCCTGGCCCACAATCTCCTGCAGCTGTTGCTTGACTTCTGCCTTAAGCGGCTCTGGGCGGTGTTCTTTGATGATCTCGCGGACACGGATATTGAGCCGGTGTCCAAGGGTCGTCGCACCTTCCGCCAGCCACTGATCCCGTCGACCCCGGTCCAGCAAGCCCGGATACCAGAAATCACGGAAATGCTTCAGGGTCATGTCTGTATCCATAAAGTGACCTCCAGGGCCGACCTCATGGATCTCGTCTAGCATTAGCGTCTCATCGTTGATCTCGATACCCTTCATCAAGTTGTCGGCTAGGGCCACCAACTCGTTGGTCAAGACGATCATTTCAAAGGAGGTGGTCAGTCCGCTTTCCACATAGCCCACATCGTGGATGAGGTTCGCTCCGCTAAGTTTGGCCATCAGGACCGACAGCATCGCCTCGGCTGCCGCCTGCTCATCCAGGACTTTGGCATCAGTGCAGCCGGCATAGCCCCAGGTGGGCAGCCCGTACCATCGACCCATCTGGGCGATGGCGGCCTTGGTGAGCTGGAACTCGGGAGATGCATAGCAGATCTGGGCCGATTTCATATCCAGGTGATGCAGGCCACAGCCAACAACGAACGGCGCACCGGGATTCTTGAGCTGGTGCACAACAAGGCTGCTTTGGATCTCGGCAAGGGCCATCGCCAGCCCGCTAGCCATAGTGATCGGCCCAGTGCCGCCCATCAGTGGAGCAGGTGAGTGAACTATCGGCAGGCGATGCTCGGCCATCATCAATAGCTTGTCTACCGCTGACTCTGACTGTTGTAGCGGTGAACTTGGCTCTGAGTACAGCAAGATGTGCTGTTGTTCGACCAGTGCCCCCTGACCGCCTGCCACCGCGGCGGCCATCTCGATCGCCCGCCGGCAGGAGGCTCCGTCGTCGGTCACAAAAACGAGCGGCTTGGTCGTATGCTCTAACATCAAGGACATCTGCAGGTCGTAGGCAACATCAGGATCCACGTCTGCAGGAATTCCCATCGACATGACAAAGTGGATATTCGGTAGCGCATCGCACAGGTGGTACCCGGCTACTATGTCAGCTTGTGTAAACCGGCGATGCTCGCCAGTCTCCGGGTCCAGAAAGTTCACACAGTCAGATCCGGTGCCAAACCAGACCTTGGTGCCCTCCAGCCACACTGCAGCATCTCCGTTGCGGTCGCACATGATGATGCGGCCCGGTGCAGAAGCAAGAGCCTCTTCCACCAGTGCGGCTGGAAACTTGACCAGGTTGCCATCGTGGACAAATGCTCCGGCGGCTTTCAGCATTTCCAATGCTTCTGCGTGGAAAAAACGGATACCTGTCCGCCGCAGCACCTCTAGTGCAGCGAGGTGCAGATCGCCGATCTGGCTGTCAGAAAGAAGCGCGAATTGCGGCGCCAAGAACGCCAGGGAGTTGGCAGTACTCATTGTCTCCTTTGTTTCTCCTTGCTCAATATGGCTAGGCTGCTTCCAGCAGCCTTCCTATGTAGGCCATGTGGTCGATGGCAGCCTGTCGCGCCTGGTGAGGATCGCCTTCTTCGATAGCCTCGGCAATCATTCTCTGGATCCGTATCGATTCCTCCCTGGCATCGGGTTGTCTGACCAACTCTGCGATTGCGCTCGAAAGCAGCTTCCGGGATAGATGGTAAAACTGCTCCAACAAGCTGTTCTTGCCAGCCTGGGCTACAGCCAGATGAAACTCCAGGTCAGCTTCGACAAAGGCCGCTGCGCTCTGGATGGCTGCCTCCATCGCTGCCAGCGCATCCCAGATCCGTTGTACATCATCTGACGCTGCTCTCCGGGCAGCTAGCTCGGTGAGAGCAACTTCAATGACGGATCGAGCCTCGTAGACGAGTTGGGCGTCCATTTCACCGACACGGCTCTCAAACTCGGAGCGATGGAGGATGGTGTCCAGTGCGTCTTTGCGAACCCAGGTTCCCTTTCCGGGATGGGAAGCCACAAGCCCCAGCGCGGTCAAGGCCTGGATAGCCTCATGTATCGTGGAGATGCCCACTCCATAGCGAGCAGCCAGCTCCTTCCGCGACTGCAGGTACTCGCCAGGCTGAACATCTCCCGCCACAATCATCTGGCGGAGCTGTTCAGTGACACTGTGTACCAGCGTGCTTCGCTGGAGATGGACACTCATCAGTCTCTCCGAGGCTGCCTGGATCGGTCCCTCAAATATCAGATATTCTGAATTATGGAATATCATAGCATGAACCAGCCCAGGTGTCAAGTGCGGGATTTAATCGACGGATTACGCGCCTCAGTGGGAGATTGCTGGCGCACCGATCGCGCCGGGAATGCCAGGGTCCTTCCACTGGTGGCAATCAAAGGCTATGCTCCCGGCAGGTTGTAGTCTGCCGGGAGCATGATCTTGCATTCAGGATGCGCGATGCTCCAACACGGCTTGGATGGCCTCCTCCGCCGCCTCTGGGAGCGGCGCAGGCCCGTGCTCCTTCAGGATGCTGCGGGCGCGCTCGTTGGCTCGTGCGGCCATGTCCTTGCTGCCCTTGGCAAGCCAGTTATCGTAGCGCGTTCGGTCGATGAGCATTGGCCGCCATTGGGCCCACTTCCAGTTGTCGAGCGTGTGGTCGTCGGCCAAAAACCCGCCGCCCGGCGTGGCGCGATGGATGGCCTCGCGGGCCAGTGTCTGCTCGTTGATTTCGATACCGCCCATCGCATGGCGCACGTCACGGATGATCTCGTCGGCTATAACCAGCATCTCCATGGAAGAGGTGGTGCCATACTCGATATATCCCACGTCGTGGGTTAGATTGCAGCGACTGAGGAAGGCCGTCATGACGGTCACTGTGGCTTCGATGCCAGCCTGGGTATCCACTACTTTGCTGTCGGTAGCGCCCGCCGCGCCCCACACAGGCAAGCCATAGTAGCGGCTGAGATCGATCCAGGCAGCCATGGCCAACGGCCACTCGGGCGCGCCATAGCTGACGATGGCCGACTTCATGTCGAGTGTAGCGAGATTCATGCCGTAAAGGAAGGGTGTTCCGGGTCGCACCAACTGAGTAAGCAGCAATCCCACCAGGCACTCGGCGTTGCCCAAGGCCAGCGCCCCGGCCACTGTGATGGGGCCGCCGCCACCTGTGTTGGGCGAGGGGGGGTAGGTCACGGGGATGCCCTTCTCGGCGCAGAACAGCAGCTTGTCGACCGACTCGTCGGGATATAGCAATGGCGAGATGGACTCCGCGTAGAGGATCAGGAACGGCTTCTCGCGCAATTGCATCTCGCCGCCAGCCACCGCGCAGGCAATGCGATATATATCCTCCATATCCGCCCGATTGTTGGCAGTATAGCAGGTCGGCTTGACTGAGCCACGGATCATGTTTATGAACTCGTGGATGTAGATGTCCATCGCCGGCACATCGGAGGGGTTGCCCATCGACATGGTAAAGTCAATCTGATCCAAGCCATCGCAGAGGTGGGCGATGCGCCGTATGTCCTCAGCTGTCGCCTTGCGTCGCTCACCCGTCTCCAAGTCCATCGTGAAAATGCAGTCGGAACCAGGACCGAAGAAGACTTTGCCGTCTTCCAGTGGCATGGTCAGCTCGCCCAGGCGATTGTGCAGCGGTATCCGCGAGGGCGCAGAGCCGATGGCTGACATGATCAGGTGCTCGGGTATCTTGATCCGATCGCCTGACTGCCAAGAGCCGGCTGCCAGCAATAGATCGCGGGCGGCTTCGTTCTTCATCACGATGCCGGTCTGCGCCAGGATGTCCAGGCTGGCATTGTGAATCGCCAGAATCTGGTCATCAGACAGCATCCGTATACCAGGACGCAGCGTCTCGATCGGAAACTGTGCGGTCATAGGAGTTCTCCTTGCACAGGAGGTCAAGCGCAGGATGCAGCGATCGCACCTGACGCTCCCTGTGCGCTACGCTACGAGTTCCCGCGCCGTATCCACAGCACTTGCTGCGTCCGGTGCGTAGGCATCGGCGCCGATATCTGCCGCGAATGCGTCTGTCACCGGTGCGCCACCGATCATGATCTTGACCGAGTCGCGCAGGCCCGCCTCTTCCAGAGCCTCGACGGTGGCCCTCATTTGCACCATGGTGGTGGTTAGCAAGGCGCTCATGCCTATCAATACTGGCTTGTGCTCGCGCACAGCATCCACAAAGGCCTGAGGTTCTACATCGGTGCCGAGATCAATGGTCTCGAACCCAGCGCCCTCTAACATCATCTTGACCAGATTCTTGCCGATGTCGTGCAGGTCGCCTTTTACCGTGCCGATGAGGTACTTGCCCGCGCCAGCCGACTCGCTCTCGGTCAGCAGCGGCCGAAGTACGTTCATCCCGGCATGCATGGCTCGCGCGGCGATCAGCACCTCGGGCACGAATAGCTCGCCTGACTTGAAGTCCTGGCCCA
>JASFLR010000115.1:0-7755 GCA_050117995.1 Anaerolineae bacterium | reverse complement strand
AATCCTACTGGAATCCCCGCGGGGATGGTGATGGTCACCGTAACTACCGCACTCTCGGCGGGCAGCAGGCTCAGCGGTGACGGCTTTGACACCACCGATGCCCATTCTTGGCTGCTGCTCCAAGTGAGCGGATAGGTATCGGCCACGTTCCCTGCATTCTCGATGGTATGCGTGTAGATCACCTGGGTGGCGGGTTCTCCTGTACCAAAGTTATCCGGTGCAAAGGTAAAGAAGGGAAGGTCACCCGCTGGCAGCCCGTGCGGTCCCTCGTCTGCCGGCAATGATGTGTGGCAAACGATGCAGTTGTCCAACGTCCCGGCGTAACCCTGCCAACCGATGAACTTGATGGCGTCGGCAGCCTCGCGGCTGAGGGCAATGGCGTGCGGGCTGTCGTGACACCCGGCGCAGTACACGCCGCCGTGGTCCTTGGACATGCGGAAGAGGGGCTGATCCTGTCCATAGGCGCCTGCGCTGTGACAGGCGGCGTCGGAGCAGGTCGGCTCATTCAACCACGGATCGGGATTTTCAGAGACAGTCGACATGCTGCCGTGACAGCTCACGCAATCAAGGCGCTCCTCAGGAGGTTCAAGATAGGTGGACATTACGTCACGCAGGCACTGTGTCTCCGGGCCGGGATGGCAGTTGTAGCAGCCTTCCAGTGAGTCCGGGACCTGGCCCGCGTGTGTCTCGTGCATGGCATTGGACAGGCTGGGCGCGCCCTCGATCCCTGGCGCGCCCAGGGCATTGGAAGAATGGCACTCGGCACAGAGAATCGGCCGGCGGTCCATCAGGTTGCCGGGATATTCGTCGCCTTCTTCTCTATCATGCAGTGTTAGGATATTCTGCTCAATCACGCCTGTATGGATACCAGGATTAGCATCGCTGAAGTCATAGTGGCAGTTGTCGCAATGCATCTCTGTGGAGACGGGCGCCACCGGCTGCGTTCGCGCCAGTTCTGCCCCTGTAGCCGCGTCACGGACGATCACGGTGGCAAGCTGATAGGGAGCAGGATTTACAGCGTCGCTGTCGCTGAACTCGGTGAGGGGGATGCCCTCTGCGGCGAAATGATCGCCATGGGGCTCCATCTCGCCAGAGAGACCGGTGCCGGTCAGCCCGATGTCATCGGGCAGAGGCTCGGAGAAGCCCATGAGCGGGCCGAACAGCCACAGAGCATTCTGCTCTCCAGAGTGGCCTACGTCCCAGAAGTCAGACTTGGTGACCGAAGTGGAGTTGTCCTCAAAGAAGAACTCGACGGTGAGGCCGCTGGTGACGACCCGGGGTGGGTCACCGATCTTGATGACCTGGGCCCAGAGCGTGTTCCAGGGAGGAAGCACGGCAAGATCGGCAAAGCTGCGATTGTAGCAGTGCATGCCGAGGTCATTCCACGCCAGAACAACATAGGCATCCTCGGTCAGCTTGGCACCGCCGGACAGAGCAGCGCCTGCGGATGGGGCTGCCACAGCACTCTCGCTCGAGCCAGCAGCCAGCACGATACTGGCACACAAGCCCGCCAGCAGCAGACCCACAACCAGCAGTCCCGCCCTGTGCTTTGGAGCCCAGGCCTTGGCAGATGCGGACGATGAGTATCCTTCTCTTTGGGACATGGGAATCTCCTCTGTGAGTTTGTGCGCGCAACTGGGCACGAATGCGGCTATGGGGACGCGCTGTTGATGGCATCAGTATACTCGATGGTGCTTCCGGGCGCAAGCCGGGGAGATCAACCACAGGTGGCAATGAAAAATGCCCTGGCAGCGACAGATCACTGCCAGGGCACGGGTAACGTAGTTGCCCAATTGAAAAGACTACTGCACGTATTGGATGACTTTGGTGGCGACAAAGACCCCATCGTCCACCGTGCCCTTGATCCTGACGTCCCAGCCCTCTTCAAGATCGGTGAAGGAGATCCGGACGGAGACCTCGCCGTCACACTGCAAGAAGCGGGTGTCCGCGGTGGTCTCTACGGTGAGAGGGTTGTGCTTCAGGAGGTTGAGCGGTGAGACTATTTCGACGGTGATGCTCCTCGCGCCGGCGTCGATGGTCTTGATGGTGCTGTAGAGGTTAAACCACGTGCCGCCATTGCCCCCTCGGTGACTGCCGCCGCTATTGCCACCGCCATTGCCGCCGCCGTTCCCCCCTCTGGCAGCCGCCAAGCCGGGCATGGCAAACAACGCGGCGACAAGCACCACAACTGCGAAAACCGTCAACGTTTTCCTCATGTAAAACCTCCTCTTCTTTCCAGACACACGGGTAAGTGGGTCCTAAACGTATATTAGCGTCCCAGCAAGGAGAGACATCTGCCGGGACGCCTGTTGGTGCATAGGCTATCGATTATCGGGGCGCGCGCAGCCATTGCCTGGTGAAGCGAGGACCGCGCAGCTGCCAGTGTTACGGAAGTTGGATGCGCGGCTGCTTGAGCCATACTCGCCGCGCGGTGATCACCTTGGTCTCCGGGTCTATCCTGGCGTTGACACTGATTTTGTCGCCGTAGTTCAGATCACTGCAATCCATTGGTATGGATTTCCTCTTGTTCACCCATTCCAGGCACGTGGTGCTGCTGGTGATCTGGACCCAGTCACTCTCACCCCGGTACTGAATGAAGGCCTTGTTGGTCATCTGGATTGCTACATAGATCCGGCCTGTGTCAGTATATCGGCTAATATAGTCTGTCTTGATGGTGGCTGTCATGGAGATAATGGTGGGCGTCCTTTTGGCCACCTCCATGGTCCGGCTGGAACCGGCGGCAAGTACGGGAGTAGCAATGAATATCGTCGCCAACACGACCATTGCCAAGATTGTCAGTTTCTGTTTCAAGTTACACCATCCTTTCAGTGATATCTCTTTCCCGTTTTCTTCGCACAACTCTGGCTGAAGCGCCTCCTTCCTGCCATCGACACTTGGTTCCAGCCGGGACAAGTCTGTCGAGCCATCGTGCGGGCAAACTGATCTCATACGAGATTCTATTCGGGTGGGTTCCAGCGATCAGGCTGTCGTAGCATGCAAACAGCGCAGCGCACTGGAGGGGATCTTTGCATAGTCGCTATGGTCCTCGGTATATGAGCACCGCTCCTACTTGCTAGACGTAGAAGGCCGAAAAAGGTTACGGCTAGAGCGCACCTTCATCACCTCTGTGCTTTTCCTTCAAAGGTTCTTCACAATTTGCTGGTATCCTGGTAGAATTCCTTACCATCCAGGCTCTGAGAGGAGAGGAAGCATGGCTAGTTTAGGTGAACCTTCGCGGGCAGCTGGGCGGTCGCGCACGCAATTGCTCCGCCGGCTGACGCAGACCGGGTTTGGGCTCTTTATCGTCGTCAGCAGCATCCGCCACTATTTGGTCACCACGGAGCACGTAGCGTCGATCGATGCCTACTGTCCTTTCGGGGGCATAGCCACGCTGTGGCGCTGGCTGTCGACCGGTGGCCTGTACGTGCAAAAGACCCACCAGTCGAACCTGGTGCTGCTGCTGGGCCTGATCGCGGGCGTAATCATCGCGGGCGGCGCATTTTGCGGGTGGATCTGTCCCTTTGGCGCGCTGCAGGACCTGCTGGACTGGATCCGCAAGAAGCTGCGGCTGCACTCGCTGCGGGTGCCGGCGGGCCTGGACCGAGTGCTCACCTACGGGCGCTATGTCACGCTGGGTGTCATCCTCTATGCCACCATTGCAACGGTCAAGTTGTGGTTCGCCGACTGGGACCCGTACCGCACCATTTTTAGCCTCGGTTGGTTGTTTGAGTTCAACCTGGCAGAGCATTGGCTGGCTTATACCGTCGCGCTGGTCATCCTCGTCGGAGCGTTCCTGATCCCGCGCTTCTGGTGCCGGTACCTGTGCCCGCTGGGTGGCGCCATCAGCCTGCTGGGCAACTTTAGCCTGCTGCGCATCCGCCGCGACGAGGCCAGTTGTATGGGGTGCGGCGTGTGCAATGCCCCTTGCCCGGTCAAGATCGACGTGGCCCAAGCCGATCCCGCTGTGTCAGCTAACTGCATCGGCTGCCTGGAATGTGTGGAAGCGTGCCCACGGGAAGGCGCGCTGAGCGTCATGCTGGGACCGGCACTGCCAAAGGTCCTCAAGCCTCGCAAGAAGGAGCAGGGCACATGAAGGCGATCCGCGTTAACAGATATTGGATACCGATTATTGCCGTACTGGCGCTGCTGGGGAGCGTATGGGTGGCCAGGGCGGCGGGCGTATGGCAGACCAGCGGGCGGGGTGTGATCCTGGTGGACGAAGCTGGTGAGGCCGACCCCGAAGGGATCAAGGGCTGGATGACGCTGTATGATGTCTCCTCCGTCTATGGCGTGCCGCTCGATGCCCTGTACACCATGATCGGGGCCGGTCCGGAGGTCCCGCCGGAGACTGCGCTGAAGGACCTGGAGAAGCTGGTCGAAGGCATGGAGGTGTGGGCAGTGCGCGCCGGCGTGGCAGCGTATCAAGAGGGAAGCTGGACGCCGGCGGATGGGCAGTATACGGGCGAGGTGATCGAGGAGCCGCATGAGCCGACGCCTACGCCCACGCCTGAGCACGTCCCGCAGGGAGACGGCGAAGGCCGGGGAGAGGGCTACGGTGAGGGTGAAGGCGAGGGCTTTGCGCTGCCGGAGGACGGCAGCCGCCTGCCTGGTTCGGAGATCCGGGGGCGGATGACGCTGCAAGAGGTGGTGGACTACTGCCAGGTTCCGTTGGATACGCTGGTCGCAGAGCTGGGGCTGCCTGATGATATCGATACTGGACTGTGGATGCGCGACCTGGCGAACCAGTATGGGATCGAGGTGACGACGGTTCGCGAGGTGGTGGAACAGTATCAAGCGGAGCATTGAACGATCGTGGCGCCTGCAGGCCGCTTCCGTAGTCGTGCCAGGGCTGCCGAGCCCGGGCCCTTGACGCGGACTGTGGTCCATAGGCGTCAAGTTAAGCCAGGATTAACTCGGCAGTGATCTCGACAAGGGCAGATCGCCCCCTCACCCCGGCCCTCTCCCCCCACGGTGTATACGCGCGGGGGAGAGGGAGTTGGCCCGCTTCCCTCGGCAGGGAGGAAACGGTGCCCGGCTACGGTCTATTGCACAACATAAGCCCTGGCTTGATGCGTATGGACTGTGGTCCACGGCAAGCCTGATAGACTAGGACGGTCGACAACCAAACACCATCATCTTCGCAGAGCATTTGACACAGACAGGCAGTTGGGGTATGCTGGCTCGGGAGTCGAGAGGTGAGGAAATGAGCAGCGAGACGATACTGGTAGTAGACGACGAGCCAAAGATCGTCAAGACGGCAAGAGCTTATCTGGAGAACGCTGGATTTCGCGTGGTGACAGCCGAGGATGGGCAGATGGCCCTGACGGTGTACCGGCACGAGAAGCCAGCACTCGTGATCCTCGACCTGGGCCTGCCGGGGATGGACGGCCTGGATGTAGCCCGGTCACTGCGCCGCGACTCGGACGTGCCGATCATCATGCTGACTGCCCGTGTGGACGAGACGGACAAGCTGATTGGGCTGGAGCTGGGGGCGGACGACTATATGACAAAGCCGTTCAGCCCCCGCGAACTGGTGGCCCGCGTGCGCGCCGTCCTGCGCCGCACCGGAGGAGAGCGGGAACAAGCTCCGCCGCCCATCGTCGCTGGCGGTATCCGCATCGACCTGGAGCGGCGCCTGGTTACGGTGGAAGATGAGACCGTGGAGCTGACGCCGACAGAGTTCGATCTGCTGGCGGTCCTGGCAAGGTACCCGGGCCGCGTGTTCACCCGGCTTGAGCTGCTGGACAGGGTACAGGGATATGCGTTTGAGGGATACGAGCGGACCGTCGATGCCCACGTCAAGAACCTCCGCCAGAAGATCGAGCCCGACCCAAAGCAGCCGCAGTACGTGCTGACTGTCTATGGCGTCGGCTATCGATTCGTCGAGCAATGAGCGACGGGGGGCGAACAGGGCAGAGCAACGGCACTCTGCCGGCAGCACGAGAGAGGGCCTCGATCCGCCGTTCCCCACGTCTGTGGATCAAGCTGTTGGTGGCCTTTGTGATTGTGGCGGCGATCGCAGTGGGCGTCGTGGCCGTCATGGCCAATCGCATCACGACCCGGCAATTTGAGATCTATGTGAGCCAGGGCAAAGAAGCACGGGCCGAGCGGCTGGCGCCCGAGTTCGCTGCTTACTATGCCCGCACTGGAAGTTGGGCCGGTGTAGAAGATTGGTGGGCTACCCTGGCACAGGAACCCACAACGACCGGCCGGGGCCCCGGGCGAGGCCAGGGCCAGGGAATCGGGGTGTCAACCGACAGGCTGCTGCTTGCGGACACCAGCGGGCTCGTGATTCTGGATTCTCAGGGCGGGCTGGAAGGCAAGCAAATTCCGGACGCCGAGCTTGACGCCGGGGTGCCGATCGAGGCAGAGGGAGAGCTGGTCGGAACGCTGGTGGTCGCCGCCGAGGGTACGGTACACGAGTCGCTCGAATCCGAGTTTTTGAACGAGGTAAACCGATCGCTGGTGTGGGCTGGGGTAGCAGCTGGCGTGGTGGCTTTGGCGCTTGGTCTGCTCCTGGCACGGCAGCTCGCTGCCCCGATCCGGGCCTTGACTGAGGCTGCGAACCGGCTTGCGGACGGGGAAATGACCCAGGTCCGGGTGCGCAGTGACGACGAGATAGGCGAGCTGGGACAGGCCTTCAACTCGATGGCCAGATCGCTAGCTCAACAGGAGACGCTGCGCCGCAATCTGATGGCGGATATCGCCCACGAGCTGCGCACACCGCTGACCGTCATCCGCAGCGACCTGGAGGCGTTGCTGGACGGTGTTTACGAGCCAACGCCGGAAGCGCTGGCCTCGGTGCAAGAGGAGACGCTGCTGCTGGCGCGCCTGGTGGACGATCTCCGTGCACTGGCCCAGGCTGAGGCGGGGCAGTTGCGTCTGGAGCGCGAGCCGCTGGACCTGGCAGAGCTGCTGAGGGGCGTTGCTGCCAGCTTTGACTTGCAGGCCCACGGCCAGGGGCAGGAGCTTAGGCTCGAACTGGACCCGGATCTGCCCGTGGTGGAGGCTGACCCGGTGCGCGTGCGACAGGTAGCGGCCAACCTGGTATCCAATGCACTGCGCCACGCGCCGGAAGCCGGATGCGTCACCGTCCGCGCAGAGGCACTCCCGGCGGAGGTACGCGTTTCAGTCGCTGACGATGGGCCTGGGATCGCCGAGGAGGACGTGAGTCGCATCTTTGACCGGTTCTGGCGCGGACCGCAGCCGCGGGCGCAGGGGAGCGGCCTGGGTCTGACAATTGCGCGCGAGCTGGTTCGCGCTCACGGCGGGCGGATCTGGGTGGAGAGCGAACCGGGCCAGGGGAGCACGTTCTTCTTCACGCTGCCGCGTCTGGCCTGAGCGCATTCCATAAACGCTGAGAGGCACAGTATGCTTGTCCCATCTCTACTGCTGATCGTTGGGGCCTACCTGCTGGGCTCCGTGTCACCAGCCTATATCCTAGGGCGCTGGCTAGGAGGCAAGGACCTGCGTCAGTACGGCAGCGGCACCCTGAGCGGGTCGATGGTATTCGAGCACGTGGGCCGCTGGGCGATCTTGCCGATCCTGGTATTCGACCCCCTCAAGGCTACCCTGCCCGCACTACTGGCACTGTGGTTGGATCTGGGCGTTCTGGTAGCGGCTGGCGCGGGATTGGCAGCCGTCATCGGCCATAACTGGCCTATCTACACCCGGTTCTACGGCGGGCGGGGGATGGCTACCTTTGCCGGAGTGTGGTTGGCCCTGTTTCCCCCTGGGGCGCTCTGGATGGTCGTG